>NZ_JCACKA010000021.1:0-5685 GCF_059505145.1 Mojavia sp. | reverse complement strand
TCAGCACACATCCGTGATTCAAATTAATCTGCTTGCTAGTTGTCATAACTATTTACAATTCTTTTGTTTCAAATGGCATACTGACTAATTAAACAGCCCAGATTTAGCTAGGTAATGGCGAAAAGTTTCTTAACTAATATTTGAATATCTGAGCAATTGATTATGGTGTGGTGTCAGTGATTGCTGCGATTATATTTATATAATTAGTGCCTGACATTAATTCACAATTTTATTTTTCAAATAGCGCATTTTCTGTTATTCAAAATCAGCGTACTGAGGTGGACTAGCCCCGACTCGCTCTCGTATTTTAGGATATTTGCCTGATGGAACTGCGTCTGCAATGCTTTGGACATCAATCTGGTGCCACCAATCATCACCAAAATCAAACCAGTAACCAAAAGCATCATCAATCGATAAACCCAACGACGCAATTGTAGTACTAGCAACATCTCCTGTAGGTGCTGGTGTCAAGTCAGAACTGGAAAATGCCGCTTTTAAGCAGTAACGTCTGGCATTTGGATCTTGCGGCCCCCTGCCACCAACCTGAAATTCGTACATATGTTCATCTTCTCTATCGAATGCTTTGAAGATGATTTTATGCAAATCCTCTAAAGTATTGCTGCCTTTAATTTCAATGGTTCGAGATACTACTGGATTTTCTGCTGCAAATTCCTCCGTAATTGGGCCATCAATTAAAAACACCTTTAGCACATATAGTGCATTTGGAGAAGGGTTAACCGCTTTTTTAGGAACGTTTTCTGATTTCTTAGTTTTAGCCATACGTGAGCCTGAAAGGTATAGTAAGTATTGCGTATTGCGCGGCTAAGGCAAATCTAACCTTTGACTATAAAAAACCATTTGCTCGAAAAGCATACCACAGTCATCTTCATAAGAAACAAGCCAACAAATATAGTTGTAGCCCAAATTCAAAATATTGTAGAGTCAAGAAAAGTCCTAAGTATTGCCCTACACAACTCGCTCTATGGCTACCGCACCCTTAAGCTGGCAAGAACTAGAATCCCTCACAAACTATCAAATAGATACTGTTAATGGTCTCACCAACGCTAAAGCTAGGTTGCGCTTGTTTGGTCAGCCGGAATCGGAAGTGCGGGTAACACTATACCGCGATAACCACGCTTGGTGTCCTTACTGTCAAAAAGTTTGGTTATGGTTAGAAGAAAAACAGATCCCCTACCGCATCGAAAAAGTAACAATGTTCTGCTATGGGGAGAAAGAAAGTTGGTACAAACGTAAGGTACCATCAGGAATGCTCCCGGCGATCGAGCTAGATGGCAAGATTATTAAAGAAAGTGATGACATTTTGATTGCTTTGGAAAAGGTTTTTGGGACATTGAGCCAAGGGATGGAAGACCGCACGGTGCTGCCTCTACGCCAATTAGAACGACTTTTATTTAGAGCTTGGTGCGCTTGGCTATGCTATCCGGTAATTTCCGCTCAACAAGAAAAACGCAACCGAGAGCAATTTATTACAGTGGTGGCTAAGGTTGAGGAGGCTCTGGGTCGCACATCAAGCCCTTATTTTCTATCGGGCTTCGGCATCGTCGATGTCATTTTTACGCCATATCTCGAACGGATGAATGCGAGTCTTTACTACTACAAAGGCTACTCACTGCGAGAGGAAAACCCTCGTTTGAGCGCATGGTTTGCCGCAATGGAAAGCCGACCTACCTACTGCGGTACCCAGAGTGACTTTCACACCCACGTACATGATTTGCCGCCCCAAATGGGAGGCTGTTGGGAAAACGGCGAAACCCAGATGCTGATCAATAAAGCGCGGGTGGATAACGGCCCCTGGTTCGGGCTGCCAGATGTTACTTATCCAGAACCCGAAAACTCCCGCCTGGAAGCTCTTCAAAGAACTATCGAGCATCGCATCAATATTATCCGCGTCAACCCCTTAGATGATAGATTGTTTGATCGAGCTTTACGTTGTGCTTTAACACACATGATGACCGGGGAGGACTGTATACCTCCATCGGGATCTGATGTCGCCTTACGATATTTGCGCGATCGCATTAATGTACCGCGAGATATGTCCATTTACGCAGCCAAGCGATTGAGGGAATCTCTGGAGAAAACCGCAGCCCTTGCAGGTGATGGACAGCCAGACCCCATTCCCACTCAGCATCGACGAGATCAAGATCCATCTAACTTTGCCATCAAGTAGGATTACCGCACTTATCTTGGCAGATCACGCAACTCTCCTAGTTAACAGTTATCTTGGTTTCAAGCTTCGACCAACTCACGCCATCCACTGCATCCAATCGGGAGCCATCGCCACCAATTGAGCAAACATCTGTGGATCGGTCTTTTTTATTTCCACCATTACTCACAATCGACACATTCTAATTATTAATAAGAATTAATTAGCCAAAGCGAATTTATACAAACAATTGCAAACTCTGATGAAATATTCAATAAATTATTCAGAATTGAAAACACAATAAGCTTATTCAAAAAGGTATTAGATTGCTACGAGTTTGCATTGCCTGTTAACGAAGTACCACAAGATGCCTGATACTCCTAACTCAGCCGGAAATCGTAAGCCTAGTGTAACTGAGCAAACACTATCGCTTAGTGACCGCCAGATTCGCTACACTGCTTTTGCCCAATGGCAAACCTTGTTTGAGCATGAGAAACCCGTTGCTGAAATGTTCCATGTGGCTTATTTAGCCGAGGTTGAACAAGCTACGTTACGACCCCTGACTTTCGTCTTTAATGGTGGGCCAGGAGCAGCTTCTGCTTACCTGCACATGGGTGCATTAGGGCCAAAGCGTGTTTATTTCGGAGCTTGTGGGAGCTTACCTAAACCTCCAGTTCGGGTAGTGGACAATGTTGAAAGTTGGTTAAGCTTTACGGATTTGGTGTTCATCGATCCGATTGGCACAGGCTTTAGTCGTAGTTTACCTCAAGACGATCAAGATACTAAACAAAGCGAGAAAGCAAATTCCCAGGAAGCAGATAAACCCAAGGAGATAAAATTTTGGGAAGTTGAGCGAGACTTGAAAGCTCTGGGAGAATTTATTGGGCAATTCCTCTCTAATCATCAGCGTTGGTTGGCCCCAATCTTTATTGCTGGAGAAAGTTATGGTGGTTTTCGGGTTGCTAGGTTAGCCCGCAAGTTGCAACAAGAATTTGGTGTCGGTCTTTGCGGTGCGATTGTAATTTCTCCTGCTTTGGAGTTCAGCCTGCTGGCAGGTAGCGATTACAACGTTACTGCTTGGGCAAGCGTACTTCCTTCCTTTGCAGCTAGTGCCGCTCATCACAACCGCGTTCAATGGGCAAATCAACAGGGTGATTTAACTGCTCACATAACAGCAGCTGAACAATTTGCCCGCACAACCCTAATTGGGCTTCTGGCAATGGGAGATGCTATGACATCCGATGAGCGTCAGATTGCCTATAGGCAAATGGCAGGGTTGATTGGTTTGCCCTTGGAACTGGTTGAGAGACTTGCAGGAAGGATTGGCATTGAAGTCTTTGCCAGGGAATTGCTGCGAGATCAACAGCGAATTGTGGGACTGTACGACGCGTCAATTACGGCTATCGATCCGTTTCCGGCTCGTGTGAACTACGAAGGCAGCGATCCTACCCTTGATGGATTAGATCGCTTGTTTACCGGGGCAATCAATAGTCACTTGCGAGACACGTTAGGTGTTGAAACTGACTTGTCTTACCATCTACTGAATTTGGAAACATTCAAAGCTTGGAAATTCGAGCTTAAAGGCGAGTTTAAGCAGGGTTTTCTAGGTTCAGTTGACGATCTGCGCGTAGGGATGGCTCTAAACCCTTATATGCAAGTATACATCGCTCATGGATTGTTCGATTTGGTCACTCCTTATTTTGCCTCGAAGCATTTAGCAGCTCTGATGAAATTAGATCCCCAAATTCGCTCCAACTTGACTGTACAACATTTTCTAGGTGGGCATATGTTTTACACTTGGGATGAATCGCGCTGTTTATGGTTAGGTCAGATGAAAACTTTCTACCAAAATGCAACAGCTTGACTTCAGTTTGAAAGTCTACATCAATCCATTGGTTTTTATTAGAGAAACCGATGGAGCGTAGTGCTGTATTATCCAATCAAAATATCAGCTTCTAGGCAAAGTACAAACTGAATCACCCTGAGCAACAGAAAAATTATTGATAAGTTCAACCTAACTCAAGCAGTTGATTCGCCCACGCTAAACTTTTGTGCTTGATTGTTGCTCCTCATCAGTTTGGGCGCGATCTAATTCTCTTCAAGATGATGAAAGATTTTGCTCATTCAGAAACTGTAAAATATGTTGAGATACAAGTTGTGGCTGTTCGATTTGAGGTGCATGACCGCAATTTTTCAGCTTGACTAGCTTTGAGTTGGCAATATTTTTATGGAATTTTTTTGCGTCCTCAGAAGGCAGCATATCATCAGCTTCTCCCCACAAAATTAGTGTTGGTTTGTCAACTTGAGCAATTGAATTCGCTAAGTTGCTATAACCACCACTTTTGATATAAGAAATCATGGCATCGTTCCAAAGCGGCATTTCTTGGTGCAGCATTGCACATTGAATAGCTAACAAGATTTTGGGATCTAAATTAGGTAAAATATTTCCGATATTAAATGCCAAGATGTGCCGTTGGCGCAAGTATTCTACCGCCAAGGAATCAAAAGGAGGAAACAAGTATTTGCTCCAAGTAGGGCCACAGCTATAACCCAAACTATTAATCAATACTAGCGATTTCACAACTTCAGGATAAGTGAGACTAAAATCAATTGCCGTTGCACCTCCCATCGATGTACCTACTAATACAATAGGCTGATTAATTAAAGTTTTCCAGAATTCGTAAAGGTGAACTTTGATATTATCTGGACTGTATTGGATGTTTTTAAGTCTTTGTGTAAAACCAAAACCTAACAAATCAACTGCCCATGTTTGATTTTGAGCAGCTAGTAATGGCAACAGCAGACGAAACTCTAGGATAGAACTGTCGAATCCATGCAGCAGCAAAATCGGCGTTCCTACACAACCTTTGTAGATGTAGGTTGTGAATATTGGCTGTTGGCTAACAGAAGTTGTCAGGGCTATTCTCTCAATACTTTGCACAAAAGCGATCGTCTCTATGTCTTTGAGTTGGTTAACTTGTGATGGCAGAAAACTGGGGAACATTATATTTACTATAAAATGCCGGCGTTGCAGCTTTAACCCATTTCATCTCAAGGCTGAATAAGTTTAAACTTCATTTAATATTTGATGAATATGGGATAATATTTTGTCGCTAACTGGTGTTGTTATGGGACTGCCATTCAATTTTGAAAAAGCAAGACTCATTGATAAAATATATTTGCATTCTTACTCTTATATTTGCACTCTTACTCTTGCTCTGATTGACCCTTGTCTTGTTTCCAGCGTCCTGCCTTCTTGACAGCTTCGGTTAACAGATACTCGATCTGTGCATTTACACTTCTGAGTTCATCTGCTGACCATTTCTCGACTATCTCGTAAAGTTTCTCATCCAGACGTAACAAAAATCGTTTTTTTTGTCCCATTTTTTAGTTATAAAGTGTTCCAGCATTGATAACGGGTTGGGCAGTTTGCTCAGAGGTGAGGACAACCAACAGGTTATTAATCCAATACCATTGCCAATTTACGAGGGTTCAACGCCTGTAGAAACGGGATGAATACG
>NZ_JCACKA010000020.1:0-5745 GCF_059505145.1 Mojavia sp. | reverse complement strand
ATCTATTGGTTTCTTTCATCCATTGCGGACATAGCCTCGTCCGTCAACCGCTTTTGTCACTTTCCATAAATAAAAATCTGAAACCCTTGCTGCATAAAGTTTTTCCGATCAAGCAATGATAATATTTTTCATAATAAAAAATAAAGCGACAAACCCAGTCCCAGTCAAAGTTTTAAACATTGCTTTTGATTTTTGTTTCCGGAGAGTGATAGAAGAGAGTTACTACCAAATTATGCTGCTACAAGTCAGCTAATCCCCAACGCCGAATGAGTTTGGCGTTGGGGATTAGCTGATGTGCTTAATCAACTGTTCGCTCGGCGATAAAACTTGTACTAACTCAACTGCGGTTAAAATTGTGATGCATTCCCATAACATAGCAACATTGCTAGATTAGTATTTGTTAATGGAACGTTGCATTTGAATTTAATGATCGCAAGTATGATTACCAAGATTAGCTAATTGATATTTTAAAAAAGATTAAAAAATTCGGTAACTTTTATAATCTACCAGCTTGTTGCGCTGCTTGCAATCAGCATAATAAAAGCTCATAAACATTAAATATTTGCTACTATTGCCAAAGACTGTTTTTGTAAATCTATCAATTCTAAAGATTTTAATTCTAAATTTTTAAATACAAGACTTGGCTCATTGGCTTTTGTGACCATAGAAATTATTTTTTCTTCAGCACCTATTTTGTTTAAAATATCGTCAATCAGGTCACTTTTGTATTTGTTATATTTTTGAATTTCTGTTTTATGTACTAAAAGCAGTGGATATGCAAGGATAGCTTTTGCAATATTTAATACATTACTTAGATTATAACTATTTATAACAGAACTCCTACCATATTTATTAAAGCCAAAATTTGACTCTATGTTGCGTTGATAAATATCCTTATATATACTAATTTTTGCAATTTCTATTAAGCATATTTTGACATTACTTAAATCATCTAGTAAATAATGACAAATTGCTAACCCTAAGTAAGCGTAAAAAAGACGCTCGCCCTTTTCAATACAAGTAGCTTTAGTAAAACAAGCCCTAGCATCATTAATTAGAAGCGAATGTTGTTCATAAGAAGAGCTAGAATTACACGCCTGAAGAAGTGTTTTCCAAGCAGCATCAAATTCTACCTGCATCAAAATGTCAAGCTTATTCTCAATAGAGTCTATTAGCTTTGAAGCTTTAGCAAGCTTTATAGAAATATCAAAAACTACTTTAGATGCCCCGAAAAGGACTGTTAAGGAAATAGGTTCACTCATATAAATAATTATCTAGTTTGTTGCAATATTTACTTAATTAGCTAGGGTGCAGCCGGTACGACTGGGTTCTCTCAATGTGGCAGGGGCAATTACTACCCCTTCAACTCATGCACACGCTGCCATTCCTGCTGAGTAATCTTGTAATTGGTAGCATTCGGCTGACGAATCACTATCAGATTTTTTAACACAGGGTCTTGTTGTAACGTGGTTCATACCCAACCTAATTCCTCTAAAGCTTGAGCAACTTGTGGGCGTAACTGCCACTGCCATTCTCGTTGAGTCATACTTTCGGTATCTTCCAATGTTTTCCAGTACCCCGAAGCTAACATCCATGACCAGAATGGTTTACCGTTATCATCACGTTCTGGTGGCATATAGTTTAAGTAATTTGCGACCAGTTCTGCTATTCTGGCGTATTGGAGATTTGCACCACCAAAATGTTCGTATCCAGCCGCCTGCGCTAATCCAGTGGCAGTAATAATTTGTGCGGATGCCTGGTAATGCGCTTTCAGCATAGCTTTATGACTATTCGTTATTTCGCAACTGATAGCCATGAAAGCTTGTTTGTAGTCCTCTACTGGCGGAAACTCAATAGCTAAAATCTCCTGCATGACATAGCTTTTAAATCTATCTATGCCAGTAAAATAGCGATAACCAAGACGATTAGCAATTTCTTCGATTTCCTTATCTGCATCAATTATCAGGGCAACTGGTTGACTTTTACCCTCTTGCAAACCATTGGGCCATGCTAAATCCAAGACTGCGATCGCACTACTTGTAGAATCAATCAGTTCGTACATCAATTGACCCTTTGGCAACCCCTGCTCTTGCACCCATGCATTACATTCTTCTAGAACTCTTTGGTCAGCCAGTGATACAACCGCAGTAGAGCTTTCAATAACGTTTTGAGCGACATGAGAGTCTGCCGCTTTTGGTTCTGGAATATCGCCAGCGAGTAAGCTATTCAAAAATTTATTGGCAGCTTGAGCTAAAAGTTCACGACGTGCGGCTAAAAACTCATGGTAATTTTCAATTTGCCACAAACTGCGTTCCATCGGTATCCAGTGCGTTGCAATCGCACCCGGTTGGATTTGCTCGAATGCCTCAAAATACTCCGAAGGATGGCGATTTGAGACTTTGAGGTTAGTTTCTTGGGTAAGAAAGGTGAGGTTAGCGATCGCGTTCACTTCAGATTTTGGATAACCGCCTTTGTAAAGTAGCGACTTGGGGAATATATGATGAACTTCTAAGCAGCTGTGCTTACCTAAAAGATGTTTAGACAGGTCAATACCGCTATCCCAATCTTTTGCCTGATGCACGCGGGTAAGCATATAAACTAGTGGATAAAATCTTGCTCCCATACCCCAGCCTTGAAAATCAATCGCTTTGATTTCCAAGTCGCCGCGATTTTGCCTTAAGTTGGCGATGAGTTGGTCTAATGGGTTATCTGTAGATTCTAATATGTGCAAATCTTGGGCTAGAACGCTCTCAGTTGAGCCTGCGTACCGTCCCCACAGTAAAGTATGCACGTACCAGTACAGTAACTTGTCGCGTTCTTTGTGATCTCTAAGATGTCCGCCACGATCAACAAGGTAACGAACCATGACAGGAAAGGCGTAAATACCACCGAGTACCCGATTGTGGTCGAGTCCCAAACGCCCAGAAATGAGGTTGAGCAGGGTATCAATAGCTTTTTCTGCCTTATATAGCCCGTCTTGAAATGTCGCAGTCTTAACATCTTTGAGTGCGGAAAACATTGCCTCTCCGGTAATAACTGCATTAATGCACCTCAGCAACCACTCCAAACGAAAGTCAAAACCTGCTTTATTCCATTTTGCCAGACGTGCTTTGAGTTCACTACGGGCATCCGGCCATTGAGCGCAAACTTTTGCTAGTGCCAAATCACCTTTAGATAGTTTGGTTCCGCCACTATTGACAGTGTTGAAAATTTCAACAACAACATCAACTGTTTTATCTTCACCGCTGACTTCTTCAATATGAAGATTAATATTTTTGATGCCTTCAAGTTTATTTAAGCGATTGATATAAGTAGTCAATCCAGAAGCAAGTTCGGGAATAGTTAACAAATTCTGGATAAAAACTCCTACACCTTGCTGCATCAACTGGGTGACATTTACCCACAAGGGATTATCCTTCATTTTCAGAGGAGCATAAAATTCAAATATTTCTTCGTCTAAGTTGAAGTATAAACCTGTGAAAGCTTGGGTATTACCATCAAAAAACTGTGGTGGCTTGCCTCGTACAATGCCATAGAAAGAAGTAATACGCTGTTGACCGTCAAGCAGTAGTTTAACTGTACCTGCGGAAAGCTTACCATCACCACGTTGATGCTCAACTGCTTGCTCAGTCTTGGTTTCCCATACTAATAAGCTACCAATGGGATGCTTACGATAAAGCGAACTCATCAATCCACGCACTTGGTCACGATTCCATACGTAACCCCGTTGAAACTCTGGTAGGGCCATACTCCCCATATCAATTTGGTCGAGGATAGTTGTAATATTCATAATCTATTTTTTATGAAAAAATCTATAATGTTCACGCTGCCTGTGCAAAAGATTTAGCAAAACCAAACATACTGAACAGCCAGTGATACCATTCTTGATGAGTGATGAATATCTTTAAAGCTGACTCCAAATCAACATCCAAATCTCTATTCTGAATGTCGATAATTGTTTGATAAGTCAAATCCAAGGAAATTCTGTCATGCTTGGTCAATAACTTAAACTTTCCATTAGAAGAATTATTAAGTTGAGCTATTTTTTCCTTAGCTACTCTACCCCTGACTTCATTTAAGCGTTGATCACGAAATAAACCAAAGTGGTCATGAGGATGCAGACTCACTAGCTCATTAAAATTATTAATTCTGCTAGTAAAAGATGTGGTGCTTGAGTCAACTTGAAGAAACCCCATCACATAATTTTTCTTGTCAGTCTCAACTACAATATGCTCTGGTAAAACTCGCTTTCCTAAGCGATAATGGGTCAGTTTTATAGGCTTTATATGGTTCAAAGCTTCGGCAATAGTCTTTAGTTTGCCTATGTCATCATAGTCAGAAATTATAGGAAGATTGCTATACTGCTGCTCAAGTTCAGCCTTTTTCAAAGTTAAATACTCCAGAATATTATGCGAGTTCTGTGGGTGTAACTGGATAACATCAGGAAGAAACTGCTGACGCAATTTTGTTAAGTCAACCGACCCTGGTTCTTGTATTGCTTGCATCAAACTCAGAAATGCTTGGGTCAGTTGTTGCTGTTGCTGCTGTACAACTCGTAATTCCTGTTCGAGTTTCTCTTTACTATCGAGCTTGTGAAAATTCTCCTTGACAGACGCTAGAGGAATATCACGAACTTTGTAGTTGTAATAGTCTGCTGCTCGGTTTAACACCGCTCGAATTGGCTTTTGTCCGAGAATGTCTTCCAAATCTTCCAGGGTGAATAACAGTTCTAAAGGAATATCCACCGCCATTAGTTTTACTCGCAGAATTGCTTGAAGTTCTGTTTCATCTGGCTGACGTAAATGGATTTGGTACTGGGAGACTCGACCAATAATTGAGTTGTCAAAGCTAGCTTGGAACTGTTCCCATCGGTCAGGAAACATATTGAGGATAATTAAGCTGTTGGGAACATGGGTAAAAATTTCCTTGATAGCTTCCCCAAAATTCAACAAGATTTCTCGGTTATGGGGCAGTCCTAATCCTTCTAGCTGATCAAAGATGATAATTAGAGGCTCATCCAAGATCGAAAGTTTAGCCAAAACTGAAATTGCTTCTAACGAAAAAGCTTCTTGGCTAAGGTCTTCGCCCCAATTCGGCAAACCTACTAATTCGGACTCTTCTAAAGACAAGATATTGCCAGCCAACCAACGAGTGGCGATATCTTTTCGCCGAGATTCAGTATAGCTACAATACTTAATAATTCCCTTGAGGATAGCAAGAGCAAATCCACCAGAAGAATAATGACCTGCCCACCATTCGCCAACCCGTTTCTCAATATGCTGCCAGTATTCTCGTTTGCGTGCAGTGCCTTCTGCTCCAAGCGCATCTAAGTTTTTATCTTGCAGAGCTTTGATAATTTCTTGGTCTTTCTGAGATGTCACTCGGAAACTGAGAATTTGAGAAAAGCTATTGATAATTAGGTAGTCTAATTGGGTAGCAGAACCAACCGACTGTATCAGCGACTCTAAAATACGGCTGTAGATGTGATGTAGCACCGCCTTGGGGTGGTTCGGTTGGCGGATAAACAACAGCCGATTATTTAATAATCGCTCTTTCGCCAGTCTCATCATCAAGTGAGTTTTACCAGTCCCCGGCTCTCCAATAACTACTACCCCTTTACTCTGACGGTTGGAATCTAGTTTGATATCCGTCAAAATTGACTCAAGGGTAAGGTATTCTTGTCTGTAAGTCCCAAAGTGATCCGGGTGAGTCTGAAACGGAGTATCAACACGGCTACCACTAAAT
>NZ_JCACKA010000019.1:0-5853 GCF_059505145.1 Mojavia sp. | reverse complement strand
TGCAACCTGTCCAATTTCTTCTTCCAAACCTGTCCAAAATCTTCTTCAAGTCACAGCTTGATTATTTCCCCACAAAGTATTTTTGTAAGTCAAGCAAGTGCAAAACCACCAGAATCACCAAGCAAACCCCGGTCTCTGCCAGAGCCTAGTCTTCAACCTCTTAGCAATAACTTTAGTATTGCCGCACTGCCTTACTCTCGCTCCCATTCAATCAACTGCCCATCCGCCGCAACCAATCCCCACTGCGGACACTTCGCCACCAATTTCTTGATCACAATCCGCAAGGCAGGGTCATCCTCCCAGCATTCCATCAAAAACTCATTCCCTGGATTTTCGCGCAATTGTTCCGCCATCTTCAATTTCTCCATACGCCAAGGTCGCACTCTTGATCTCTCAACAACAGCCTCATACGACCATTTCTCAGGGTTGGAATCAGAGGTCACGGCACAAACGCCTTCATGATGGGCTTTTGGTTCCTGAGATAGCGAAGTAGAAGGGCTGGTTTCTGACACGGTAGGGACGGCGGAAACCGTGTCTTCATGGGGGGCAATCGCTTCATCACCCAAATCCTGGTTCTTTTCTGCCAACGAAGCAGATTGACTTTGTTGAGCTTGGTCTTGGGGCTGACTGGGATTTTCAAAATTTAGCACGACGGGCGCGGCGGAAGAATGGTCTTCATGACTGGTTCTCGGCTCATCACCCAAATCCTGGTTCTTTTTTACCAACGAAGCGGATTGACTTGGCACATCATCCACGAGCGTTAGCGTCGTGCAGTCCGTTACCGCAGGTAACTCTTCTTTCTCTTCCACGCTTTCGAGAGTCTGAGGCGAAGCACCCCTCAAGGGTGCGATTGCCTCCGGCACTGCGCTTCGCGCAATCGCCGCCTCATCATCACGCAAATTTTTGTTTTGCGTGGAAGAACCAACTACCTTACCACCCACTAAGGTGGTTGGTAAGGTAGTTAAAGAGTAGTTAGAAACGTTGTTAAGTTTCTGGAAGCCTTGGAAATCCTGGTTTTTTTGACCATTTTTTTGGAAATGATCCAAATCAGGTTGGATTTGTTTCACTTCGAGGTGGTTTTGGTTCGCTTCGGTGTGGTTGATTTCCTTCCCAGCGTGGACGGCTTTCTCGTCACAAGAATTCATTTCGCCTGACGTGGACGATTCCCAATAAAAACGATTGTAATAACAATACCATTGCCAATTTACGAGGGTTCAACGCCTGTAGAAACGGGATGAACACGACCTAAAGCAGTAAGCTTGGCAAAAATCTGGGTTAATAAAATAGGCTCAGGGATTTCGGGAAGCATTTTTAACATTTCACAAACATATCGAAAACCACGATAGTAAGCCTTAAGATCAATAATGCCCGAATCGGGATTATGCTGGCGAAAATCAGCCAGAAGATGGTGGGATAAATTGACCATGAAGAATGCTAGATTAGCAGCATTAGTCACAGGCGTTTGGCTTAAGTTCATAAAATCTTCTAGCCCCCAGAACGAGGACATCACGAAAATTGAACTCGATTTGAAAACGGAGTTTGTAGTAGTCGATTATCTTTTCGTATGACAACTTTAGGTCACTAGAAAATAGAATTACATGACTACGAGCATTAGTTTTAAGATTGGTTTTGACTACAACAACTATATTTAGTGCTTGAGCAAATTCCTTGTGGAGTAAAGTAGTTTGATAAATATCAGTTTTGATATCCTCCTCAATGCTACTTTTATACAAATATGCGTCAGGTATATTACAATAATCCAGCTTCTGCGCGTATTTACGACGAGAGCGACGATTAGGATCAGGGTTTTGGTAAGGTATGTATAATGCAGAATCATGGCGCAACTTGGAAATTATGTGCAAGTTAGCTTGACGAGCCATCTGCAAAGCATTATTGTTCCCAAAATGACCATCTAAGACCAAGTACGTCAGGGGGATAAAGTTAGCTATTAACAAGACTAACTCATTAATCATCTTCTTAATTCTTAGTAATTCAGATGTGAGAATAACCTCTGTTTTATTCTTGTTCTTGCTCCCTTTTGGTCGTCCACGCTTACGTTTCTCTAATGGTCTTATTTCTGGGGCTGGTGACAGGATACTTTTTTCTACATCGCTCTTGATTACCTGTTCTATCCGAATCGGAAACGAGTGCCTTTGTTCAACACTTACTAATGATAATGTAAAAAAAGATAGTCCTAATATAGGTTTGCTAACTAGGCTAGAAAAAAATCTATCCAGCCCATAAGGAAAGTTTTCCTGATTTACTCACTACAACTTCATCTCCTGCAAGCAAATACACCTCATTCGCACGGAACAAATGCTTGCGGAAAAATAGCCAAAACAACGTTGCCCAAGGTATTACTGTATGAAAGAACCTCAACATCGTCCGGTAACTACCACTAGTGCTTGTCCAACGTGAGATTCCCAACATAGTGACTCGCCCGCTCATCGCTAACATCGCCAGGATTATCTGGCTCATTCGACGCATCGTCGTAGCATTTATCTGCGGTAACAGGCATTGTAACAGTGATAGGATATCAGGCATGGGTTGATTGTGGCTTTTGAGTTGTCGTTTGGGAAGACAATAACTCTACTACAGAGCGCCCTCTCTCTTCACCCTCTTATTTTGGCTAAGGTATTGAATAACCGTGAAGGTTACGAACACGGTAGCTAATTAATCCTGGCCTACCAGAAGGCAAACGACCAAACACTTCCTCAAATTGAAACAGTCCTTGAGCCGTCAACGCTGCCCCTGCTTTTTGCAAAGATTTGTAGGTGAGGTTAGTATCGAGTTTATGGGCAGAACCCCCAAATTGTTCAGCCGCTACAGAGTCTAACCAAAGCTGTTGGACTGACGGAGGCTGCTGACGAACCCAGTTGATATCCTCAATTGATACTTTGCAATGTGGTCTAATCGATTTGTCTGCATCTGTTTGTTTGCGATCGCTTCGCTGTTTGCTACCACCGTTGATTGCTTTTAACGCTGTAGTCATAATTCCTCCTAAATTTTTCCATGACAATGTGAGCGACATTGCACCCATGCCGTCTTTAAGTTTTCTTGCTAGAGGCGAGTTTTATCTACTTTTTCTAGCCCTGCCAGAATCTCAACTCGTCTCGAAAGTACCTGTCAGTTTTCTTGGACTCGTTTCGCCAATGATCCCAAGCCACCACTACTTCCTCGCCTAAATCTTGCACCACCTCACCCCTCTCTACATACAAAGTGCGGTAAGGATCAGCATGAGACACGATAGAACCAACGCCAATAGTGTCCGGTTCAGTAGATGTGTTTTGGAGAGCAGTAATTAAATCAGTCTCTTCACTGGTTAATTCTGCCCAGTAGTCCTGTTTAATAACCTCGTATTCAGTAGCAACAGCACAATAGTCCTGCCAACTACACCCAGGTTTTGACAGCACCCGCCGAATATCACTAACCGCCTGGGGTAGCATTTCCAACTGCTCGGCTCGGTAAGCGATTGCCTTCGGCACTGCGCTCCGCGCAATCGCGCTTTGTGTCGGTTCACTTCCCAGAATGATTGCCGCCGCTTCCAGGGCTTGGGGATTTTTCATTGCACTGGCGAGGTTTTTCAATGCCATGCCCATGAGCCGTAAGCATTCTTGGGCATTTTCCTTGGGCGGTTCCTGGGCCAGCGATTGCGCGAGGCGCACTGCCAAAGGCAATCGCAAATCAATGGTTTTCTCCAAGGCTTGCTTCACTTGCTTGTTCAAAACTTTGGTCGCTTGTTGGGTCATGGTATTTCCCCACTGTTGAACCGGATGCTGTTGTACAGCGTGTTCTAATTCCTGAATGCGAGAAAGGAGTTGTTGATTTTCAATTTCCAGTTTCCGTAACCCCTCCATCTCCGAGAGGCGTTGCTGTAACTGAATATTTTCTTCTTTCTGTTGTTTGAATAGTTGTTGCAAGGATTGGATTTGTTCTTGTGCCTGGGCTTCGGCTTTAGCCCCTGCTTCTGCTTGTAGTCCAATCTTCAATTCCTGCTCTAGGCGATCTAACTCCTGCTGGTGTTGCTCTTTGAGTGCTGCGATCGCTTCCGTGTATTCTGCGGGGTAAGTCCGCTCACTCGATTCGGACACAATTGCGTCAGTCAAATCAGTGTTGTTTACCAACATCCTTTCACCATCAGCAAAAGTCACAATCTGTTGTGATATATTCGGTGCGTCTGCTTCAATAACTCCCTCTTCTTTATAACGGGGATGTGATTGTGATGAAATTTTGACCGATTGACACAATTGCGTTTGACTTTTTTCGCTTTTTGTGAAACGTTTAGCTGTTGGTGCAACCTGTTGTACCGCTTTGGCGAAGTCTGCGGCGGTGGGGAAAGGTTTTTCTTGGGACGCGATCACAACAGCTTGCTTTAACTTGTCGGGAGTTTTGACCAAGCGGAGTAAGGGTCGGGTTTGGGAAGGTTTGGTGATCTTGTGCCTCAAACCTTCTGGTAAGGTATCAACCACTCGCTTGGCTGCGAATAAATCCTTGACCCGTCGATATCCCCCATGTTTTGTCAATTCGCTTCCGCAATATTCTTCAAAGCTAGTGTATGCGCCATCTTGGTAATATTTGTTTTCTTGCATCAACCGTAGTTCATCCGATGCCTGCCACTCGAATCGGTCGATGGCGGCGAAGGTTTCCTGAATGCTGATGTTGAGATTGCTGTAGTCAATGGCTGAGGTTGTTTCGGAACAGTCTAGTGTCAGCATTGTTTCACCTTTATATGCTGCATATACACACAAAAAACATAGTCAGCGTGTTTGGGATTATGACACTGTTGCACCAGAAGCACCGCCAACCATACTATTAGATGCAGCCTTTTACGGCGTTTTTGACTTATTTTTAGTCGCTTATATAGGCGAACGGAATTAGCCCCCGTTGTGGTCAGGGGATTTTGTATTGTTGAAACCATTCGGACTCCGAAAATAAGCAGGATTAGGATTAATGTATTAACATTAGCAAAATTGTTAATACAAAACAACCTATCAAAAAACAAACCAGCTAAGTTTCCCTAGCTGGTTTGTCGCTTATTGCCTTAGTAACTTGCTCTCGCCATTGCCTGAGAGTACTATTCTCTTCTCTCAGGCGGCGGATTCCCCCAACATTTCGTACTGCTGTTGTTGCCACTGCATAAACTGCTGCTTCATTTCGGCGACTTCTGATTTCAGCTTTACTAACTCTGGATCAAGCTCATTTACTGGCTTTTCAGCTAAGTAAGAATCAATAAAATCCATTAATAACTTCGATACAGAGGTATTGCTAGCTTTGGCTTTATTCATCAAAGCCTCTTTTTTGTCTTCAGAGATCCTAATAATTATCTGTTTGTCTGCTGCCATCTCAATTCTCGTTGTTTATAACTTTCAATTTACACGCTATCAATAGCAAGTTGTATTAGCAAGTGTATAAACATAGCTTATCAACTTTCAGGACATACATCACCTAAAAGTGTTAACAATGTATGAACAAAAGTATTAACAAAATAGTATCTTAGATTTATGGGATAAGTAAAGCGGTTTCAGAAATCAGCTTTTATTTGCTCAGATCAAAAGGCGATCACTCCCCGTCCAAAGTTTGTGATCGCCCTCTGTAAAAACCTAACCCCGTGTAGAGGCAGGAGATCCTTATTATGACGCAATCAGTTTACACACAGCAAGCACCCTCAAGCTTCAAGCTTAATCAAATAGTTACAGTTGCAGATGTTCCCCTCAAAGACGAGCAAGTACTGGCCCAAGCAGAACTATACAGCCACCTCGAAACCCAAGCTGAAGCTGTAGCTCCAACCAAAGACCCCCCAGGGCGAACGCATCTAAATATAGTACCTATATACTAAGAGACGGAGAAAGGTAG
>NZ_JCACKA010000018.1:108118-216019 GCF_059505145.1 Mojavia sp. | reverse complement strand
CGATAGTTTAGGGGTAGCCCTACGCAAAAATAGCTCGATGCCAGGTTTGTTATTTATACAACAAAAGCCTCCTCTCGTTTATGAAAGGGGGCTTTTTTGTTGTAATTTTATTTGCTAACTTTGTATTTTTACTCATAAAATCGAAAATAAGGCAAAGTTTTATAGGACAGAAGCCTAAATAAATTAACTAGTCCGTTAAAGAATTAGGGTTGCAAAGCTATCACTAAAACACAAATGGCAGATCGGATAAACGATATCGCTTGGCAAGCTCACCAAGGTAGCGTTGCCGCAATTATTCAAGTGTTGAATGAAAAACTAGTCGAGTCTGGTGTCAGAACCAGAGCCATTTTTGCCGATGGCGTCTTACAACTTCTCTGTGAGGCGGCTACAGTAGAGCAACTTGAGCAATCTACTCTAGTACAAAAAATTCGGCAAATTCTCGAATCGATTACACCTCGTAACATTCGACGCGTTAACATCAACAGTCGAATTGTTCGGGAACAGCAATTGCTTTGGTTGACGGAAATTTATCGTGACCGCGAAAATCAATTACTATGGTCAGAGGAAATTACATTACCTAAAACGAATACTCTTAAGCAGCTAATTCAAGATTTTCAAGATTTCCAAGAGTCGAAAACGGAACTAGGACATACAAGCTTACCTAAGCCTAAATCGTCTCAGTATGTAATATTTACTAGAAAAAATAGGATTAATAGTAAAAACAAACACAAATATTCCTTCCAAGCAAGGATAATCAAAGCGTCTGGTCTATGCTTACCTTTACTATTGTTAAGTTGGGGTGTTTATACTTGGTTAGACGGTAAACAGGAAACCTCTACTTCACGAGAACTTTCTACATCTTTAGCTATTAAATCGCAAGCTTCACGCTCTACCGCATCTAAAGACCCATTTGCAGATGCAGTGCGTATTGCTAATCAAGCTTCTGCATCTGGTAAAACAGCCTCAACTTTAGATCAGTGGTCAGTGCTAGCTGCTAGGTGGCAACAGGCTTCAGATTTGATGAGTCAGGTACCACCAAACCATAGCCGCTATTTGGAAGCTCAAACTCGGATTCAACTATACAAAAAATTTAGTGAAGCGGCTCAAATACAAGCTAAGAAAAGTCCATGATGAAATTAGACACAAATGGGGAAATCTACCTCCCCATTTCTCAAAATCGAACCGCAGAGGGCACAGAGAAGCGGCATAACTTAAAATTAATTTAAGATTACTGTAGCGCGACAACCTATTAGAAAAAGATGGCGATCACGCTACGTATTTATTGATTGTACTCAGGTTGAATGATCTGTTTCCATTTCTCGGCTCGCTGGTTCATCAGTGATGGCTCATCCGCAGTCACTTCAATAATTCCAGAAATAAAAGCTTCTTCTCCAAGCTGCTGATAGTCATCAATGAACTGTTGGTGTTTATTACCAAATGAACCCCTTTGAAGTTCTCGCTTATTTGCCTCAAAACGGGATCCAATATCTGTACTATAGCCTATATATCTACATCCATTGATTTTGTTAGTCATTATATATACACCACTTTTCATGACTAATTCTTATATTTCTTTATAATCCTAAATATCGTCATTATAAGCGATGTAAAATATTTATCTCAACCCTAATTATCATCAAGTCCCTAAACAGATTGGTTTTTCGTTACTCTCTGCGTCTTTGCGCGGCAGTCGCTTCAAGTCGGGGAACTCGCCCAACGCGCTGCCTTGCCTTTGCGTAAGATTTAAAAATATATTTATTTACCAGACAATTCCTGTAAAAAAGTAAAATTCGACATCTCTAAACCAATAAAATTTTGTAGAGACGCGCAATTTTGCGTCTCCACAAATTATCAAAAACTACCTAAACACTCATTTCTAACATCCGTTGCATTGGACGCAAAGCTGCTAAGCGTATCTCCTCAGACATGGTGATTTCAGGAGTACGATTTTTCATCGCCCAATACACTTTTTCTAAGGTATTTAACCGCATAAATGGACATTCGTTGCAATTACAGTTATTAATTGGTGGCGCAGGAATAAACCGCTTTTGAGGAGCTAGTTTTTGCATTTGGTGAATGATGCCTGGCTCTGTAGCCACAATAAATTCCTGAGCAGAACTGTTTTGACAATATTTGAGTAAAGCTGCTGTAGAACCGATATAGTTAGCGTGGCGCAATATGCTAGTTTCGCATTCTGGGTGTGCGATCGCCTCTGCTTCTGGATGGGCAATTTTTAACTGGACAATTTTCTTCTCTGAAAAGGTTTCATGCACAATACAGCTACCGTCCCACAGCACCAAATCTCGTCCGGTTTGTTCCATGACGTAGCGCCCCAAATTGCGATCTGGAGCAAAAATAATTGGCTGGACTTTCGGTATTTGCTGCACAATCTTCACAGCATTGGAACTGGTGCAGATAATATCGCTCATGGCTTTAATATCGGCAGAGCAGTTGATATAAGAAACCACTAGATGATCTGGATGGGCTGCTTTAAAAGCTGCAAACGCCTCCGCTGGACAACTATCTGCTAAGGAACAACCAGCATTCAAATCTGGTAACAATACCAATTTGTCAGGATTGAGTATCTTTGCTGTCTCTGCCATGAAGTGAACACCAGCAAAGACGATCGCATCTGCATTCGTATTAGCTGCGGCTTTTGCTAGTTGTAATGAATCCCCAATAAAGTCTGCAATATCCTGGATATCTGGTTCTTGATAGTAATGCGCTAATATCACCGCGTTGAGTTCTTTTTTCAGGCTCTCAATAGCGGTAAATAAATCCAGTGGTAGTACACCCGGATGGGTGGTTTCTCGTTGAGCAAGTGCAGTGTTAAACACAGTTAGGGGTTGCTTAAAGTTGCAAATATTTGTCCTGTGGATTCAATTATAGTAGTTTTTACCAAAAAATATAGTGGTTTTTACCAAAAATCATAGAAGCTTGATGTTGCCAATTTGTGTCCAAATCCCCCTGAGTTGCCTATCCTAAAAGTAGACGGCAAGGACAGTGGCATGACCAGTGAGATAACACAATCAACAAACCTCAAAATAGCTGTAGTTGGCGATGTTCACGACCAATGGGAAGTAGAAGATGGTATAGCACTCAAGCATTTGGGTGTGGACTTAGTGCTGTTTGTGGGGGATTTTGGCAATGAGTCGGTGGAAGTGGTAAGAGCGATCGCTTCTGTTGATATTCCCAAAGCAGCCGTGATGGGCAACCACGATGCCTGGTATACTGCCACAGAATGGGGGCGGAAAAAGTGTCCCTACGACCGCACCAAGGAAGACTGGGTACAGGAACAGCTCGATTTATTGGGGCCAGCTCATGTCGGTTACAACAAGCTGGATTTTCCCCAGTGGAATTTAACTGTAGTTGGCGGTCGTCCTTTTAGTTGGGGTGGATCAGAGTGGAGATTTGCTGACATCTGCAAAGAACGTTACGGTGTAACAGATTTTGAAGAATCAGCAACCAAAATTATGGCTGCGGTCAAAACTGCTGCCTACGACACAATTATTTTTCTCGGTCACAATGGGCCTAGTGGATTAGGCGATCGCCCAGAAGATCCTTGTGGCAAAGACTGGCTCCCCATTGGCGGCGATTTTGGCGATCCAGATTTTGGCGAAGCGATTTCCCAGGCTCTCAACGCTGGTAAAACCATTCCTCTGGTGACGTTTGGACATATGCACCATAGCCTACGGCACACTAAGAAAGAGCTACGTAAGCCTGTGCTGAGAAGCCCAGAAGGGACAATTTACTTGAATGCGGCTAGCGTACCCAGGATAGTTGAAATTCAAGGCAACAAGCAGCGTAATTTTTCTCTAGTTTCCCTAGAGGCGGGTGTGGTGTCGCAAGTCTCCCTAGTTTGGGTAGGCAAAGATTACCAGCTAGTGTCAGAGGAAATTTTTTACGAGCGATCGCGTCCAGTAGTGCAATCTGCATAGATGATGAGATATAGTATTATCTGTCAGCTTTAGTGCTAACTTAGGAAAGCGTTTGCATAGCAGGTAGGCAAAAAGCTAGACAGTTTACTGGAGAGGTGGCAGAGTGGTCGATTGCGTCCGACTTGAAATCGGATGAGGCTAAAACCTCCGGGAGTTCGAATCTCCCCCTCTCCGTTTTCATTGACTCACAGCGATATTTTCACTAGTTGCTCAATTAGAGGACGATAGGTAGTATTGTCTAAGTGTCCCTTATACCAATCTTTATAAGTTTTTTTATTCAAGTGTTCTTTAATAAGTTCCGCTTCGTTTAATAGTATCCATAGATTATGGGTTGCTCGATTCCAAAAGCCAAAACTACCACTTGCTTTTAATCCATCTAAACCGTACTTATAGCAAGCTGGACAAGGACATTCCTTTAGGATTTCTTCTTCTTGTTGACTTACTCTGCGACCTCTCCATTTTCCCAAGTCAGCTATGATTCTTTCTCCTGTTCCAGGTAACTGAATCATGCCACGAGCAGCTCGATTTCGCCAACCGCTTGAATCTACCGAATCTATACCTAACAAAGCAGCTAAATGAATAGTTGCTGTACCGCCAATACCGAATATATGAAGTTTTTGGTGTTTAAATTCTTCACGGACATGATGGATGCTCTCTAGAATTTTTTTATAAGGCATTGCCTTGGTAGCACGTAACAAATTCGGTACAATACCACCCAAAGCAATATAAGGTTTTGCTAATAATGTTTCGTGTTTTTTTATTTCATCTACATAATCTTCTAAAAAATTACTCACATGAATAACTGGAATATAAGAGCCATATTGGTAATTTAGAGCCATTTCCATTGTGCGGAAAAAACACTTTTCTTGCTCTTCTCGTGACATTTTGGGTATGGGAATAAAGTCTTGAGGAATAGGAAACCAGTCAGGTTTAGCTTTTTCTACAAATTCCTCATAATTTTTAACTGGTGTTTCTCCCTCACGGCTGATGAAGTAAAAAGCACCATTATCAAGATATAACTTCACTTCTTTGGGAATACCTAAAGACTCATGTATTCCCTTTTCCATAGCCTCACGTCTACGTTTAGGGCTGGCATGAAAATCTGCATAGGAAACCATTATTGCCTGTAATTGGGGAAGATAATAATCAGAAGTTTTATCCCATATACATGGCTTTATACCCCTTAAACTTATGCCAGCAACAATTTTCAAAGAATTTATCTCCGTGTTTGTTTAGGAGTTTTCTTAGATATTTCAGCATATGCTTCCTCTAAATAATCAAAAGCATCCTTTTCTTCTCTCTCACCTTTTGATTCAGGTTCTTTTATTTTTACAAGAACAGGAAAGCTAGTGAGTTGTCCAGAAAGAATTGCTTCGCCAACTTCTAAATCAGGAAGCATTTTTGCTTCTTCTTCACCTAAACTTTCAATTACCTTTCGGACAAAATTTTGGTCAGCAGGGTTCACCATACGCATAATAATGTATGAGTTGCACATGGCAAGGGTTGTCTCATCAAGCCTTGAGGGACGCTGGCTAATTAAAATTAAACCAACACCAAACTTTCTTCCCTCCTGAGCAATTTGTCTGGTAACGTTAATAGCACGTTGCTGTGCTGGTGTATTTGCTTTACCTGGAGCGAAATTATGTGCTTCCTCAAGTAGTAGAAGAGCAGGCAATTTTAAGTCATCTCTTACCCTTGCTTCAAAAATGTTATCAGCGATAATGCTGTAAATTGTTGCTTGGAATTCTTCTGTATATCCAGCTAGAGACACAACACTAATTTGATTATATTTAACTAATTCTTTGCGGTCAGTCGGTAATGATTTAGCGCCACTGCGAGCAACTTTTTGATTTGTATGTTCCATACGTTGTAAAGCGGCGGCTGCTGCATTGGTACGTTTCTTGATTCCTTCAAGCGTTGCTATATCGCGCTTAGAATAACCAGTGAATCCATTCCAACCCCATTCTTCTAGTTGCTTTTTATCTTCTTCAGCATCACTATCACGCAGTACAGCTTCACCAGCCTCAGCCATCTGAGCAATTAACCACAGATTTGGTTGCACTCCAAATTTCTTCAAATCCGGTTTATTAATGCGTTGAGACAACCAATTTATTCGTTGATTCATCTCATCTGTTTTGTCTTTAATATAAAAAGACTTAGCAGCTTGAAATACATCAGCAAAACGGGTAAGCATAGTAGGTGTTAGTTCGTACCCTAGATTACTGACAATTTGAGCTACTGTTTCACTATCTTCTTCAAAAATAGGAAACTGAGCATAGTAGCGATTTACTCTTCCTTCTAAGGCTGGCACATCTGCTAAACCTGTATAATCTCCATGTGGATCAAAGATTACAATCGGATATTTTTTCTGTGCCAATTGCTCAATAACTCGTCGTGCTGTAACACTTTTACCAGCACCTGTCATGGCTAAAATAGCTAGATGACGAGTAACTATCGCATGACCATCTACTGTTACATTCACCTCTGGACGGTTAGAAAGAGTAGCAATATCTAAAGCACGGTTTTGCTTTTGTTGCAATTCGCCAAGGACAATACGGGCAATATCTGGTGAGTTAGGGCGGTATGCACTGGAAGCAGGCTGAGGCGGATAACGAAGTTTGTTGAGCTTTCCACCGCCGCTACCATCCAACGGTTCAGCACCTAATACTTGACACACCGCAGTTACCATTTCCCGACTGAGGGAAAGCACTGTAAGCTAATCGTCATTTAAATTGCACCATTTTCATGGTAATAAAAGCTGCAAACCCTCTCCCCTGCTCCCTGCCCCCTGCTCCCCTGCGGTCTCAATGTGCAAATTAAATGCTTAACAGCTTATCAAATGGATTAGTACGAGTAGCAGCTAGTTCATGCCCAGCTTCAGTTGGAAAAAGGGGATTGATTCGTTCAATACTTTGAACTTTAGCCCAAACACGGATTTTTTCTAAATTTGTCTTCTTTGCTGATTGCACTAGTTCAGCATCGACGGCAATAATATCTTGTTCTCGGATAGCTTCGGGTGTTACTGCTAATCTGAACTCGCGGCTGGTGCTTTCACCCACCAACGTACCAACATACTGTTTCATTTTGTAACGAATTTCCAATAATCCAAATGGTTCCAAATATTTTATTAGTTCAGGATCGTTACTTGCATATGCGCTCAAAAGCTTTTCTGCACTTTCTATAGGAAGTGTAATACTTACTTTTGTGCTACCTTCCTCGATAGAAGTTATTTGAACATTTTGTGGTGCAATTTTGAGCAATCCTGCGATTGCATGAGGTAAAAGTGTTTGCAACCTCTCATCAAAATCCGATAGTTTCAATTTGATGATTAATTCAATTTCGGTTACTGACTCAGACGTAATTTGTTCTTTGTCAAAACGTCGCATGACCCAAGGTTTCTGCTTGTACTCTCTTAAAGCTTTTTCTCCCCACTCTTCTTTATCTGCTCTTTCATGACAGTTAGCACACAAAAAAATTAAATCTTCTGCTTTATGTTCTCTCGATTTATGCCAAGGTATTATGTGCGCTCGCTCTAATGGACATCCTTCACCACAGACAGCACATCGATGACCACTTTCGATTAATATTTTCCTTTTAATATCAGTAGGTATTGCTGGTCTGCTTTCAGGCATTATTAATCACCATTATTCTTGATCTATTTAGTTAGAAGGACGAAATAGCCAATCTCGTTTGGTCATATAAATTGACTGAACTATAAGGCGACGCATCTGAGCATCACTAACCTGACCACTTTGCAAGCTAATACCCAAGTGATATTTGATTAGTTTGCTATAGGCATCAGTTAGCCAGCTTGGAATTTTAGCATACTTATCAGCAATATCTAATCCTACTGGAAAACCGTATCCAGGTAGTAAACTAGCGTATAAGTATGCTCGTCGTGCAGCTTCTATAATTTGGCTTTTACCTAATTTATCAAATACTTCTACTCTGAATGGTTCGGTAGTTTCTGAAACTTTGACATAACAACCAAGAACTTTTGGAAAACCAATTTTATTAGGTGGTTTTAGACAAGTCCAATCTACGTCACTTGTATAAGACTCTCCTGGTAGTGCAATCTTACCTTTAGTAAGTCCTGCATACTTATTTTTAATTTCCCAAGGTTCTGAAAACTGGCCTGGCTCTAATAACATAGATAGTAGAAGAGAGTCTGTATAACCGAGTTTGTCTAAAAGTGCTTTTGGTGATTTTATATCTTTACGTCCATATAATTCATTAAAGTAATTTTGATTTCCTTTTTGTCGTAAACTTTGAAATATTCTCTCTAGTAAAATAAATTCACTAAACTCTCGTAATTCACCACGTTCAACCACACCAGCAATAATAATATTTGGCTTTCTTTTCTGCGCTTCCTTAATTAATTGTCGATATAGAAAGGCAATCCATGATAATGGTTCAAACAGTCTCCTCTCTATCCATTCATCAGAACGATCAGGAGCTATTTTAGGGTAAATTTCAATTTCTGCTTCCCGTAAAAATTCTTCCTTTAACTGTTCCGCTAATCCAGGTTCTTCTGCATATTGATGGAGAAATATATCAATATCTTTTTCAGTAAAAGGAGTATGTCCTGCATAACCACTCATCATATAAACTAGGGGGCCATGAAACATAAGAACTCGTAAGTCAGGTGTTCGTTTTACTGCTGACAAACCACCCAAAAGCTCAGATGTAATTCGGATAATATCTGGAAAATCTTTACGTTCCTTACTGCCACCCTCCAAATCACCTAAAATAATAGGGTAATAACCAAAATGTTCCCGTTCTGTAACACTACGTTCTCCAGTCTTCACACGATAAGAACCAACACGCAGCAAGACAGGAACGGGACTAGACATTTGAACTTGGCCCAAACCGCCATCAATAAAAGTTACAACCTCACCCTGAACATCTTCCCAATTTAAGTCATTAATTGCTTGAACACTTAATATTTGATCTGGCCGCTCTCCCCGTGCAGCTTGGCGCATTGCTCCACGTAAGTGTGTAATAAATTTTGCTGTGTTCTTAAAATAGTTATCACGGAGACTGTCTGCAACGAGCAAAGCATTCTCAGACAGCTTGATCATGATGTGAGGCTGACGCTGTAAATCTTCTAGCAGTTTTTCCTCTGCTAAACTCTGATATTGATCATCTTGTGAATTCATAAACAACTAACCTCAACACCTAGCTGGACTAGCATTCGCCTAGCCTCACTTGAATGAAAAGAACTGACAGGTAATCCCGTCAGGTAGCTTACTAACCACTTAGGAGATACCCGTTGTCCATCAACTAGTAAATACCATGACTGATAAGAGGCTGGATTACCCTTTCCCTCTGTTAAAGCCTGACGAGCTGCATCAAGTACCTGTGCAGGTGTCATTTCAACTTCTACTCCTCTAAGACAAGCTTTGCCGCGAAGGGTATTGGTTGAATGATTTTGATTTAGCTCAGAAGGCTTGCCATATAGCCAGGTGTGCAGCTTAACGAGTTTTTTTCCTAAAGAACCTGTAGCAATTTGCACATTTGAGCTTGATTGAATAACTGTATCGTATCCTTCTAATGCTTTGAAATAATCACGGCCCACACATATGCAAATTTCTGGGTAAAGTCTGGCATTAAGAATATGCTGTAATTTATCAATTACCTCTGGCTGCAACTGTTGAGATCGCTGTTTTGTCATTCGGCGATCATAGTACGGAATAGGATAATCTTGAAAAATTAGTCCAAACTCGGCTGAGAGAATATATGTATCTGGCGGATTTGACGGTTTTTGTTGCAAAAAGCGACGTAGCAGATGAAAAATAGGCCCATCATACCGTGCGATCGCAGGCATTAATCCCTCATTTGAAAGCTTGCGCTGGGAGCAAGCAACAATAAGCAAATATCGACCTTCAGAATGCACCTTTTGAATATACACCAGTCCGCTTTTGGTTGTCAGATATAATACTTGCTTAAATCTACATAAACCGATTTTCTAAATAGTTATTAATATTTTGTGTCATCCAATTGATAGTTTGAGATCGCCTACTCTCTCCCCTCTTTAACATCGTGCTACAATCACCAATAAATTTTACTGGTAAGTCAACCTATGGCTACCCTTTATGATTTACATATACCTGATGAGTTGTATGCACAAATAGAGCAGTTAGCCAAAGCTAACAACATCCCAATTGAGGCTCAAATTATCGCTTTGTTGAAGGCAGAAGTGCAAAAATCTATTGGTTTAATTAGAGAAAATTCTCACAATTAACCATAATCTAACGATCATTCTGTGTCTCTTCAACTACAATGATCATTATCCTATGCAAAAATGCTGAGGAACTTTGCACCCTTGCTGAAAAAATCAACCTTCACCTATTCCTGCACAACCTCAACCAATTCCTCAATCATCACATCAAAAGTTCTGGCTAACTTCTGAATCGCGGTAAAATCTACAGTTGCTAGTCCAGGCGATCGCGCATAGGTTCTGAGAGTGCTATAGACAACACCAGAACGGTCAGATACCTCTTTTAGCGTCCAGCCTTTCTCCGCAGCAAATTCTCGAATCTTTAGCCTAACCATTCCCATAATTTGCTTGACAAATGACTTATATGAGTCGTTCAATAATTATATCCTATAATAAAAATCGCCCTCTGGCCTGGAAAACTAAAGGGCGATTTGCATTTGTTTTTCACACATATCTCGTTAAAGGAGATGTTGTCTCTTTCAACGGTAAGCATTCCATTTAAACGGAAGGCATTCCTTTTAAACAGAAATTTAACTTTATGTTATCACCACTCAAGCCAAAAGCGCTTGTCATCCGTGAATCGAAAATAGTTTACAAATCAGCAATCGTTCACCCACTGGCGCGATTTGTCACAGAAGAGGCAATCTGCTTAATAT
The DNA here is from genome assembly GCF_059505145.1 of Mojavia sp. Classification (NCBI taxonomy): domain Bacteria; kingdom Bacillati; phylum Cyanobacteriota; class Cyanophyceae; order Nostocales; family Nostocaceae; genus Mojavia; species Mojavia sp. The sequence continues at coordinate 205,205 of NZ_JCACKA010000018.1, read as the reverse complement.
TCCAAATCACCTTTGAAGATATATATACTGTGGAATGCTGGCGTTACATGGTTTATGTCCACGGTAAAGGTGTGAGTAAATTTGTCAGTTATGCTGATTTTCCGCCAATTTTGGGTGTACAACCACCTAATAAGTCAGATTTTGTAAAATGGCGCAAGCGCTGGCGCAAGCAAAATGAACCTCATCAGAACAAGCAAGCACCCCAGTGGTGGGCAGAATTTTTCGCTTATAAATTCTTGCAAGCTCACTCTGATGATATGTTACATAGTTGGGAAGAACTAGTTGAGTTAATTCAATTTGCTTTTAATCCAGAAAAGTTAGAAGAACTCCGAAATAGCTATCATCAGGAACAATTGCTTTTGATTAGCTAAGATATTGAGGGCGTTTGCATATTAGGTCATCTAGAGGAGCCAGCGCTGCGTTATAACAATACTTAGTCAGAGAAACCCCAATGCTGTCTGATAGCAAAAGAGTTCACCAGGTAGATAAAAAGTTCGAGACTGACGTTTCTAATGAAAAGTTCGTAAACCAACTTTTCATTCGTCTTGTTGCATTGGACAAGCAGTTTACTAAAGTTGATTTCAAGTATTCAATCTTTGACACCTGTTATCTTCGGAAGTGCAAATTTGATTCGTGCGACTTCACTGGATGTCGTTTTGTCGGAACTAATTTATTCGAGGCGAAGTTTTCTAACTGTGAATTTAGATATGCCATTTTTGAGAAAACACTGATTGACAACTATATTTTGGAGCAAGAATGCCCTGAGGAAGAAAATCTCAAGATGAGATTTGCACGGTCACTCCGCATAAATTACCAGTCAATTGGAGATGCAGAATCTGCAAATAAAGCAATGAGTGTAGAACTTCAGGCTACTGAAGAACACTTATATAAGTCATGGAATGCTAATTCCACCTATTACAGGAACAAATATAAGGGATGGAATAGGTTGAAAGCATTTACGCAATGGGTTCAATTCAAATTGCTTGACTTTATTTGGGGTAACGGTGAAAGTGCTTGGAAGCTTTTACGAGCAGTCCTGATTATATTTGCGCTAATGACTTTAATTGATGTTTTGGCATTTAGAAATACTGAGAGTATTGATAGCTATATACAATCATTTTTTGATGCACCCCAAATTTTTCTAGGAACTCTTTCTCCATCAAATTATCCGAGTCCATATCTTACTGCGATCTTATTTATTAGGTTAGTTGCATTTGGATTTTTCATGTCAATTATCATCAAACGGTTTAATCGTCGTTAAATATGCATATTTACGCATTCGGTTCTATATGCCGTGGTGATATATCTCTAGGCTCAGACATTGATCTGCTAGCGATTGTGGAAAGTTACGAATCCCGTATCGACCCAGATAAATTCTCGATCTATTCTTACAAGAGAATTCAAGAAATTTGGCAGGAAGGTAATCCTTTTGCATGGCATCTATCGCTTGAGTCACGGCTTCTTTTTTCATCAGATAAACTTGACTATTTGAAAGTATTGGAAAGCCCAGAAAAATATAAAAACTGTGTTCAAGACTGTGAAAAGTTCTTTTTGCTGTTTCGTGAAGCTCACGCTTCAATAATTACAGGTAGCAATAGTAGAGTATTTGATTTGTCTACTGTGTTTCTAAGTATCAGAAATATCGCAACCTGCTTCTCTCTAGGTGTCATGGAGCAACCAGACTTCTCTAGGAACTCTGCACTTTGCTTGGGAGTTAATAGTATCCCAATTGCATTAGATTCATACTATGTCTTAGAAAGAGCCAGAATATTATGCACAAGAGGGTATGGAAAAACCATAACAGATGATGAAATTGTTACTACAATCCGAAGACTGAATGAAGTACACGAGTGGATGCATAAATTGGTAGAAAAGGCTAAAAAATATGAATAAGTTTAATAATCGCATCGCAGCTCAAAGGCAGATTCTTCAGATAGTGAACCGTAGGCAATGGGGTAAGGAAGAGCTATTAGGGCTTTCAAGAAAGGCAATTGAGAGGTGGGTTTCTGTAAACCAGATTAATCCTGAATCTCGTTTGGTAGAGCTTATTACTACTGCTTCTGCAAAACTTTTTTTTCTCGCTAACAAGAGCCAAGAGCAGATTTCTGAGGAATATAAGATGATTTCCAGAGACATCGCGGATATTTCCAGAAAAATTGAGATGGAAATGGGCTAACAAATTTTACAGAGGCGGAATTGATGAACACAATAGTAGGAAAATAAACAAATAATCGAATTCACGAAAGAATATGGCAAGTTGATTTCGCGTAACGGCTTATCTAATACAAAGACGCTTTCTTCCCGGCCAAAGGGTTGTAAGGAAAGCGTCTCATGAGTGAAAATTGATTGTGTCAGTAATAAAAGCGATCGCTATTCAGCAGATTTTTGACTAGCGCGATTAGCACGAGCCTCAGCAGAAGCCATCACCTCATCCATATTTTCTAGAACTTCTCCAGGGAAATTTTCCAAAACTCTTGTGGAAAGTGCAACCCGGCCTTTAGCTTCATCTAAGTCAATAATCACAGCTTTGATTGGCTGACCAATTTGAAATACTTTATCCAGAGACTCAATGAATTTTTGGCTTACTTGCTTAATGTGAAGCAAAGCACTCATCCCATCTAAATCTACAAATACACCAAAAGGTTTAATGCCAGTAACTTTACCTTCCACTAGTTGACCTAGTTCTAACAAGCTGAAGTTACTAGAACGAGTCGCCAAACGCTGGGAAAGTATAAGTTTATTGGTGTTGCGATTAACTTCTAAAAAGCCGACAGTCAGAGTCTGACCTTTAAGTGCTTCTAAGTTATCACGCTCAATCAAGTGCGATCGCGGAATGAATCCTCGCAAAGATTGAATTTCAACAGTGATACCACCTTTATTTACCCCTGTAACTCGCACTGGTACAGTCTGGGAATTTTCTTGCATTTGCGCCAGCCGTTCCCAGATGTGCTGGATTTCTAACTGCTTGCGAGAAAGAGTTACTTGACCCTCTGCATCCTGCTCTCGGATAATCAAAAACTCCAGTTCCTCTTGCATCGGTAGTACCTCTGACAAATCGGTAACTGCTCTCAAAGAAGCCTCATCACGGGGAATAAAAGCCGACGACTTACCACCAATATCGACATAAGCCCCATCATGGTCAAGTTGGAACACTTTGCCGTGTACGACCTGTCCTTTTTGAAACTGGTAGTCGTGTTTTTCCAGTGCTTTGGCAAAATCGTCCATTGTAAATGACGAATTGGCTGTTTGAGAACGTTTCGATTCGGAATTCATGACTTTTGAAGATAAATTGTTATTTGAGCTGATGCCACTGGAGTTTTGACAAGACTGCTCGTCTTATATCCCATTTTGTTCGTTTAGGCGGAGTCTAGGTAGGGTCAAGTGTCCGAAGTCCAGAGTAAATAATTTTGGCTCTTGACTCTTGACTTATAACTAAGGACAACCTTAACGAACAGTATGCAACCGCTGCGTAGGTTTCAGGCCAGTTGACCAAAAAGTTGTTTCACCTGCTCCCAAGCATCGGCTGCAACTTTAGGATTATAGCTGGCGCGACGGTCACAGAAAAATCCGTGGTCAGCTCCATCGTAGCGAAACACACGATGCGGAATTTTGTATTTTTCTAACTCTGCCTCAATTTCATCTACCTGTTCGGCAGGAATGCTTGCATCTTCCATCCCAAAGAACGCGTAAAGCGTACCTTTAATTTCGCTAGTCCCAGTAACAGTAGGATTACCGCCCCCTGGAGTGCGGGTAGTAATTCCAGCACCATAGAAGGAAGCAGTAGCTTTGATATCTGGTAAGGTGGCAGCAAGATATGCTATATGACCACCAAAGCAGAAGCCTATACAGCCGAAGCTATCTTTTTTGACATTGGGGAGGGTTTTCAGGTAATTAATTGCGGCTTGAATATCGCTCAATAATTCTGATGCTTTTGTTTGCATTGCATAGTTTCTGCCAATTTCGATATCTTCTGGAGTGTAACCAGTTTCAAAGCCAGGAGCTTGGCGTTGAAAAAGTGCAGGTGCGATCGCTACATAACCGAGCCTAGCAATCCGTTCTGTAACATCCCGAATATGCTCGTTGACACCAAAAATCTCTTGCAATACTACAATTGCTGGGTAAGAGCCTGATTCTTGTGGCTGTGCTAAGTAAGCTACGATTGAGAAATTATCTTGCGAAATTTCAACCATTTTGGTGTCGATTGCTCGCTCTGTCATAATTATTTTTACCAGTGGTGTGTGATTATTTGATATAACTATGCCAGTATCTCAAAGCTTATTCCGATCTAATTATCAATTAGCAAAAATGAGTACATTAGAAATTTCCCCTAGAGAAATTTTATGTATAAATAAAACATTTAACAGATAGCAGATGCAGCTGGTCACATGCCGCTACTAGCAATTAGGAGGTTTGGTGATGATTCAATTCCGCATTCAGCCAGACAGTGAGATTCCCGCATCCACCCAGCTGTTTAATCAAATCCGGTTTGCGATCGCTTCCCGCCAATATCCACCTGGGTACAAATTGCCGAGTACGCGGGCACTAGCAATGCAGACTGGGTTACACCGCAATACCATCAGCAAGGTTTACCGTCAGCTAGAAGAAGACGGATTTGTTGAAAGTCTTGCAGGTTCAGGTATTTATGTACGTGCCCAAGGTCATGAAGGGGGTAGCAAGCTACAATCGCCGACTCTCAAACAACATCCTGACGCTGACAAAACTGTTCAACAAGCACTTGATGATCTACTCGCCCAAGGATGTACGCTTTCTCAGGCGCGGGAGCTATTTTTAGCCGAAATTGATTGGCGCTTGCGTTGTAGCGCCCAGGTGCTGGTTGCAGTGCCTTCTTATGACATTGGTGCAGGCGAGTTGATGGTATATGAATTAGAACAAGCTCTGCAAATACCAATACAGTTGATACCAATGGAAGAATTAGCGGCTGTACTAGATAAAACTTCCTCAGCTACTGTCGTCACAAGTCGCTATTTCATTGGAGAAGTAGAAGCGATCGCAGCCCCGAAAGCTGTACGCGTGATTCCGCTTGATATCTACGACTACAGCAAAGAACTCAACCTGCTGAAAACTCTGCCAAAGGAGAACTGTGTTGGCATAGTCAGCCTCAGTTCTGGGATTGCCCGCGCCGCAGAAGTTATCCTCCACGGTTTGCGGGGGGATGAACTGTTGGTGATGACTACGCAACCAAAAGATGCCTACAAACTTCAGGCGATCGTCAAGCGCGCTGAGGTCATTATCAGCGATCAAGCCAGTTTTGCTGTGGTGCAAGCTGCGGTGCAGGCTGCGGTTGAAGATATTATTCGTCCACCCAAATTGATTAAGGTCGAAAATTACATCGGTACCAACTCTATTAATTTGCTAAAACGAGAATTGGGTTTGGGTTAATCCTTTTCACATCCAAAGCTATAGCGAATCTTTGCAAATTGATTAACCCACTTGTGGTTGTGGGGAAATTTGTAAAAATTCTCGCACCCGCCGTAGATAAGTTGGAGCATCTTCCAACATTGGAAAATGAGCTGTATTCGGAAGCATAACAAACTCCACTTTGTCATTCATGGCTGCGGCTTGACGCCCCATCTGGGCTGGAATAATCTTGTCATACTCCCCTGCTACAAGCAGAGTTGGCACTGTTAGCTTGGCAAACTCCTGGGGCATCACTTCAGATTGTGCTTTACTCACTGAAGTAAAAATTGTATTTAAGGCAGCATCATAATCAGCTTCTAGGAAATCCTGCAAAAAAGCTTGACGCTCGACTTTTGGTATAGGGCGATGTAGAAATCTCGCCATAAACATTCGGTCAACAAACGGTATTTTTCCTAACCACTTGGGACGAAATTTGACTACGTAGCCGCCGAATTTATGAAAAGCAGCAAAGGCTTTTTCGTCGTACTCAAAAACGCCACTACAAGTCAAAATTCCTCGTTCAACTTTTTGAGGATAGCGGTTGAGAAATAATGTCGCAATGGACGCGCCCATCGAATGAGCATTGATATAAACACCCTGAAGCTGCAACTCATCTAGCAATGCTGCTAAGTCATCAGCGTATTCTTCTAATTCATAAGTTAATTCTTGAATTGCTGCCAATTCTTCTTGGGGAGATTGTGATACGGCAACAGATTCACTGGCTTGGGCTATAGTTGGTTTGCCACGGGAGCGCCCAAACCCTCGCAAATCGTAGAGTAAACAATCGAATTCATCCGATAAAGCATTAGCTGTGCTTCGCCAGTACCTAGCCGAACCAGCCCAACCGTGGATGAAAACCATTACTGGTTTTGCCAAGGAATTAGATGGTTTTTTCACCCACTCGTAGTAATGCTCAACGCCACGAACATTAATATAAGCCATTTGTCATTTGTCCTTTGTCATCTGTCCTTCGTTATTTATTTTCTTTTATTAATGACTAATGACTAATGACTAATAACTACTAAGCTGATTCTGGCTTGGGTAATGAAGAAGGATGTACAAGCAGCTCGGCGGTTGAACGCTTCTCGACCATCTCACGCGTGACTGTGCAGCGAGTGACGTCCTTGCGAGATGGTAACTCGTACATTACATCCAACATTAGTTCTTCCACAATGCCCCGTAGCGCTCTCGCCCCAGTTTTGCGGCGGTAGGCTTCTTGAGCGATCGCCCGCAAAGCTTCTGGTTTAAAGTCTAATTGGACATTATCCATCTTCAGCAATTTCTGGTACTGCTTGACTAAGGCACTCCGCGGTTGAGTGAGAATTGCCATCAAAGCTTCTTCATCCAACGGATCTACCACGGCTACCATTGGTATCCGTCCAATAAATTCGGGAATCATGCCAAACTTCACCAAGTCATCTGGTTCTAGATAGCGGAGAGTATCTGCTGCCCGTTTCTCCTTCGTTTGTCCTTCTCCAGGTTGTACAAAGCCTATTGACTTTTTACCAACTCTCTGATCCACAACCTTCTCTAAGCCAACGAAGGCACCGCCACAGACAAACAGGATATTGCTGGTATCAATTTGGATACAGTCTTGATAGGGATGCTTGCGCCCTCCTTGGGGTGGTACATTAGCGATTGTCCCCTCCAACATTTTTAGCAAAGCTTGCTGTACACCTTCGCCAGAAACGTCGCGTGTAATCGAGGGGTTCTCACTCTTGCGCGCAATTTTGTCAATTTCATCAATGTAGATAATTCCCCGCTGTGCTTCCTCTACATCCAAATCTGCCACCTGCAAAAGCCGCAGCAAGATATTTTCCACATCTTCTCCCACATACCCAGCTTCCGTCAGAGTTGTAGCATCAGCGACGGCAAAGGGTACATCAAGGATTTTCGCTAGAGTTTGGGCTAATAAAGTTTTGCCACAGCCAGTTGGGCCAATTAACAGAATATTGGATTTTTGCAGTTCTACAACATCATCCGCTCCGGCTTTGCCATTGGCTTTAGACTGAAGTATTGCCAGCCGTTTGTAGTGATTGTAAACCGCGACTGACAGCACTTTCTTCGCTTCGTCTTGACCAATTACGTGTTCGTCTAGATATTTTTTAATCTCTCTGGGCTTGGGTATTTGATTAAAAGAGAGATTGGAAGAGCGGGTACGGCGTTTTTGAGGTGGTTCTGACCGTGGTGTTGGTTGCGACGCCGCTGCACCATTCGTGTCGAGTAACTCCTCATCTAGTATTTCATTACACAAGTCAACGCATTCATCGCAGATGTAGACTCCCGGCCCCGCGATTAATTTACGCACCTGCTCTTGAGACTTGCCACAAAAAGAACATTTTAAATGGGAGTCGTACTTAGACATACCAGCCTCTTATTTCAGAATGGTGACGTTTTCCCCTGCTGTGGGAATATTTTGCCTGGAAATTACCTGGTCGATCAAACCGTAATTCTTCGCCTCTTCTGCCGACATGAAAAAGTCGCGTTCCGTATCTGCTTCAATTCTTTCTAAGGGTTGACCAGTGTGCTGAGACAGTAACTGATTCAACTTAGCCTTAATATAAAGAATTTCTCTGGCTTGAATTTCTATATCGATGGCTTGACCTTGAGCACCACCAAGTGGTTGGTGAATCATGATCCGGGAGTCGGGTAGAGACATGCGCTTACCGGCAGCCCCTGCTGTTAACAAGAATGCCCCCATGCTCGCGGCTAGTCCAAAACAGATGGTAACAACATCGGGACGAATCTGCTGTATTGTATCATAGATTGCCATCCCTGCGTAGACTGAGCCACCAGGAGAATTAATGTACAGCTGAATGTCCTTTTCTGAGTCTTCCGCGTCTAGGAATAACAATTGGGCAACAATCGAATTGGCAACGGTGTCGTCTATTGGCGTTCCCAAAAAGATAATCCGCTCTCGCAGCAGGCGGGAGTAGATGTCGAATGCCCTTTCTCCCATCCCAGATTGTTCTACCACCATCGGCACGATGTTGTTTGGGCTGCTCAAGTGGGAGTTAATATTTGCTCGACTTAAACTGCTGATTGGGTAATTTCCCGACTGCGATACAAGCATAAAAAAACATTTGACAACTAAGTGGGACAGAGATTAAAGCAGCGATCGCTGCCTTTTGAACAAATTGAATTGCTATTTGACGTATGTGTTAACCATTATGCCTCATCTAAATTTTTCTCGTGTAACACACTATCTAGCCAAATCCGCAACAGATATTGTAATTTCTTTAACATCTCTTAACCATTGTACCCATTTTAGCGCTGAGTCCGCGCAGTGAGTTCAGCATTTTGGTAGAGTTAGCCCAACTCAGGTATCTGGCGTTGATCTACTCTCAAGGCGTTCCTGCACTGCGTACCAGAACCCTTAGGGTAAGATGCGCCCACAAGGGGATTGGCGGTTTTCACGCCACTTGCTACCCTGTGGGCATCTACAAGCTTGGCAACTGAACGCATGTGCTGAGTCTTGAGTGCTGAGTTCTAAGTAATAATTCCTCCCCTAGTCCCCAGCCCCCAGCCCCTCGCCCAAGCGTTTCTTTCTCATGCACGGTATGAAAATTTTTTCATTGGGACTGCGTATTCCATTACTCAGGATTAGTGGATTCCTCACTGGTGGTAGCTTCGCCAGTTTGTCCTTCGATGTCAGATACTACCTCTGACTCTACTGTTGTAGCTTCTGCTGCCTCTGGGGTACTCAAAGAGCCTTCGGGTACAAGTTCAACTGATGAGTGTGCTAACAGCCAATCGACGATTTTTTCGGTTGACAATTCGTTTTCCACAACTGAGTGCAGTCTTTCTTCGTCAATATCTTCTTGTGAGTACTGTTGCAACAGTTCTGTGACTCTAGCTTGAATTTCTTCAGGTGTCACCTGAATCGATTCACGTTTACTAATTTCCCGCAAAGCCAGAGAGCGCTTGAGGCGTTCAATTGCTTCATCACGCGATCGCGCCCGCAACTGCGGAATAATATCTTGAGTAAACAGCTTTTTGACATCAAGTCCTTGCTGAGAAAGCCGGATTGCTGTTTGTGTCAGCATCGCATCCACTTCTTGCTCAATTAAGGTTGCTGGCAAATCAACTTCCACGTGCTTGAGCAACTCAGCTAATAAAGCTTCCTGCTGATTTGCTTTGGTTTTGTCTAAAGCTTCTTTTTGATATCGCTGCTCTAAAGACGCACGCAACTCTTCTAAAGTATCGAAGTCGCTGACTTCCTGAGCAAAGTCATCATTTAACTCAGGTAGCTCTTTTTCCTTTAGTTCCTTGAGCGTCACAGTGAACACAGCTGGCTTGCCTGCTAACTCTTCATTAGCATAAGGGTCAGGGAACTGAGCCGAAATTTCTTTGGTTTCTCCCGGATTCATCCCGACTATCCCAGACACAAATCCTGGAATAAAGCGATCTTCGTATAACTCTACTTGAAAATCTGTCGCTTCTCCTCCGGGAATTGGTGTTGGTTCTGCGGTTTCGTCTTCACCCTCAGTTTTTGCCAGCACACCTTTAAAATCTAACACAGCGACATCGCCAATTTGAGCAGCACGCCCTTCTACAGGAATTAACGTCGCTAGTTCTTGGCGTTCCTTATCCAGGACTTCCTCTACGCGAGCTGGATCGTACTTGACTTCCTCAGCTTTGGCTTGCAAATCGGTGTACTGCGCTAGATGTATTTCTGGTTCTACATCAACAGCAGCAGAAAAAATCAGGGGTTGCCCTGGTTCATAATTATTAATTAATTCGTCAAAGGAGGAGCGCAACTGCGGTTGACCAATTGCTTGGATTGCTTCTTGTTTAACGGCTTTTTCGATCCCATCTTGAATGAGTTCTTCTAGGGCTGCTGCTTTGATGCGAGTAATGCCGAGGCGCTGGAGCAATATTTGCCGAGGCACCTTGCCTTTGCGAAACCCAGGAATATTTGCAGTACTAGCTAAGTTTTTAATTACCTGTTCGTAAGTTTGTTTGGTAATTTCCGGTGTAATCTCTATTTCCAGTCCAATTTGGCTGGCGGGAAGTTTTTCCTGGGTTACTTTCATGCTTCGTCTCTGTTTTCTGGTATTTTTGACTCCGAGTGCAGACAAGACGCGATTGTTCGCTTCTGTTCGTTGATGCTTTTTAGCTGGGATGGGAGATGTCCACAAGGCAGCATCAGCATCCGAAGGTGGATAAGTGCCTTTTAGCAGAGATCCAGTTTACTGCTAATGGCAAAGTACTTGACACTTTACCGCAATAACTTTCATCAGGCTGAATGCTACGTGGCAATCAATGCTTCGTAATTAAAAACCTGCTTAATCTTCTGCTGTTAAAGGTTTTTCGCTTAATACCTGGATGCTGGAAGTGGATTGGTGATGTGATCAGATGGGTGACACCGTGATATCCTGGTTTTCAACTAGGGATTTGGATTTCCAAGTTGTACCTCTGGATCTGACTGCCTTGCTGCATAGCTCGTTTTGTTATGTGCTGGTTTCATTTCATTTGGATCATAGTACATCCATAGTCTTGGCAACCCACCCTCAACAGACAAAATGTTTACTCTCTTGAGAAGTTAATACCCCTCAACAATGCCTAAGTGCAGATATATTCATTTTGTCGCTGGAGAATAGTTCGTTGTATAATAAACACGTTAATAAAAGTAACAAAAAATCACATAAAGCTGAAGGAAATTTAGGTAAAAATTTCTGGGTAAAGTAACATTACTTAACTTAATATGAGAAAAAAATATAATGTAATAAATTGAGATCAAGCAGTAAATTAAAAAAAAATTTATTAATGTTAATGTCTGCAACTCCTATTTAAATACGGATAATTTGTCAAAGAGTTCAATAAATTGCACATAACCTCTTAAAGGAGGAAGCTAGGTTGTCTAAATCCTATAGTGTAGCTATTTTGGGAGCAACTGGTGCGGTTGGCACAGAGTTGCTGGAATTACTGGAAAGTCGTAATTTTCCGGTATCTAATTTAAAACTGTTAGCCTCCCAGAGAAGTGTGGGGCGGACGCTGAGTTTTAAAGGAGAAAATTTACCAATAGAGGCAGTAAGCGATCGCGCCTTTGAAGGTGTAGATATAGTACTCGCTAGTGCAGGTGGTTCTACATCTAAAACTTGGGCAGCAACAGCGGTAGAAAAAGGCGCAGTGGTTATAGATAACTCCAGTGCCTTTCGGATGAAAAAGGAAGTTCCTTTGATAGTGCCAGAGGTAAATCCACAAGCCGCCGCTAATCATCAAGGCATTATTGCCAATCCCAACTGCACGACAATTTTAATGACAGTGGCACTATGGCCCTTGCATCAAGTCAAACCAGTGCAACGGATTGTGGCCGCCACCTACCAATCGGCAAGTGGGGCTGGAGCCAAAGCAATGGCAGAAGTAAAAACCCAAGCTAGCGCCATTTTACAAGGACAAACACCAGTTGCCGAAGTATTACCTTACCCGTTAGCGTTTAATTTATTTCCGCATAATTCCCCATTAAACGATGAGGGGTACTGTGAGGAAGAAATGAAAATGGTTAACGAAACACGGAAAATTTTTGGCACCGAACAAATAAGAATTACCGCTACCTGTGTGCGGGTTCCCGTACTCCGTGCCCACTCAGAAGCACTTAATATAGAATTTGAGACACCTTTTAGTCCAGATGAAGCTAGGGAAATTTTAAGTCGCTCTCCTGGTGTGAAATTGGTAGAAGATTGGAGAGCAAATTATTTTCCGATGCCAATTGAAGCAACTGGCCAAGATGAAGTTTTAGTGGGAAGAATTCGTCAGGATATTTCTCATCCATGTGGCTTAGAATTGTGGCTATGCGGTGACCAAATCCGTAAAGGTGCAGCTTTAAATGCAGTACAAATTGCTGAATTATTGGTAGAAAAAAATCTACTCAGACCAGCAATAGCATACGCTCCAAGTAAAAAAATCTAAAATGGTTGCGAACATTTGGTGAGCGAAAAGATACAGAAAAATTAAAGCAAATGTGCAGATTACGCTTGAAAGCAATTTGCAAATAGGTTATTAAAATAGAAAACCACCAAGACGCAAAAAACAAAAAGGGTAATCAGGAGTGAAAAGAGGGTGGGAGATTTTGGCAGAGTTTTAACCGCTATGATTACGCCGTTTAAAGAAGACGGCAGTGTCAACTATGATGTAGCGGCAGAACTAGCAGCACATCTAGCTAACAACGGTACAGATACACTGGTGGTGTGTGGTACAACAGGAGAATCCCCCACCCTGACTTGGGAGGAGGAATACCAGCTGTTTGTGGAAGTGTTGCAGACCGTAGCCGGAAAAGCCAAGGTGATAGCAGGCTGTGGTTCCAATTCTACAAAAGAAGCGATCACAGCTACCCAAAAGGCGGCTAAAATAGGAGTACACGGTTCTTTACAAGTTGTTCCTTATTACAATAAACCGCCGCAAGCAGGACTAGAAGCACACTTTCAGGCTATAGCACAAGCCTGTCCCGACCTACCGCTGTTGTTATACAATATTCCCGGTCGTACTGGTCAAAACCTTAGCTCACAAACAGTTGCCCGGTTAGCGGAGATTAACAATATTGTTGGGATAAAAGAAGCTAGTGGAAATTTAGACCAAGCGAGTGAAATTCGCCGCTTGACACCAAAAGAATTTCAGATTTACGCTGGAGATGATTCCTTAACCTTGCCCTTGCTAGCGATCGGAGCAAAAGGCGTGGTGAGTGTGGCTTCTCATCTGGTAGGAAATCAACTACAGCAGATGATCCAAGCTTTTAGTGTCGGTAAAACTCAAGTTGCCACTGAGATTCATCTTCAACTGTTCCCATTGTTTAAAGCTTTATTTTTAACTACAAATCCGATTCCAGTTAAAAAAGCGCTAAAACTTCAAGGTTGGGAGGTTGGTTCAACTCGTCCGCCGCTATGCGAAGCTGATTCAGAAGTCAGCCATAAGTTAGAGGTGGTTCTTAAAGAACTTAGTTTAATCTAAGCACCAAGTTTTCAGCGCTTGCAAGCTTTTAATAGCTAAAGATACATAAAAAAATGGGTATAATTTTTACCAGGTTGCACTTGAAATGGCTGTGCTACTACTGAATAGATATACTATAAATCCTTCAGCGTAAAGCCCATATTTCCCATATTTTTTATTGAACAAAAAATTGAACATTTAATTCAAACTTGGCTGCTTTCAGAGTTAATTCATAGACAGCTAATGTTGTCTTTAATACAAAAAAGCTAACTTTTAACTGATTAACCACAAACAACAATCTAAGGAGAAAATGGCTAAAAACGAAGCTAACTCCGCCCTAAAAATTATTCCGTTGGGCGGTTTACATGAAATTGGTAAAAATACCTGTGTTTTCGAGTACGAGGACGAAATTATCCTGTTAGATGCAGGTTTAGCTTTTCCTACACAGGGAATGCATGGTGTAAATATTGTCCTGCCCGATATGTCGTATCTACGGGAAAACCGCCATAAAATTAAAGGTATGGTCGTTACCCATGGGCACGAAGATCATATCGGTGGCATCGCTTTTCACCTTAAGCAATTAGAAATCCCCGTAATTTACGGCCCCAGGCTAGCAATGGCAATGCTAGAAGGGAAATTGGAAGAAGCAGGGGTACGCGATCGCACTGAATTAAGATCGGTCTTACCCCGCGATGTAGTCAGAATTGGTAAATCCTTCTTTGTTGAATACATTCGCAACACCCACTCTATCGCTGATAGCTTTACTGTTGCTATTCATACACCACTAGGAATAGTCATCCACACTGGAGATTTTAAAATTGACCACACGCCAGTCGATGGTGAGAAATTCGACTTACAACGCCTAGCGGAACACGGTGAAAAAGGCGTGCTTTGTCTGTTGAGTGATTCAACTAACTCAGAAGTACCCGGATTCACTCCTTCTGAACGCTCCGTGTATCCCAATCTTGACCGGGTATTCTCTCAAGCCACTGGACGGCTATTTGTCACCACTTTTGCTTCCAGCGTGCATCGCATCAACATGATTTTGGATCTGGCGCAGAAGCACAACCGCACAGTAACGGTTGTAGGGCGTTCGATGTTGAATTTGATTGCCCACGCCCGTAATTTGGGTTATATCAAGTGTCCAGATAATCTGCTGCAACCGTTGCACACTGTCCGCAATATGTCAGATGAGAAGGTGCTGATTCTCACTACTGGCTCTCAAGGGGAACCGATGTCAGCAATGACACGCATTGCTAATAAAGAGCATCCTCACATCAAAATCCGTGAAGGTGATACGGTTGTCTTCTCTGCAAATCCTATTCCCGGAAATACGATCGCCGTTGTAAATATCATAGATAAATTGATGCTCCAAGGGGCAAAAGTAATCTATGGTCGAGACAAAGGAATTCACGTCTCCGGTCACGGCTGTCAAGAAGACCAAAAACTGATGATTGCCTTAACTCGGCCTAAGTTTTTCGTGCCATTTCACGGCGAACATCGGATGTTGGTCAAGCACGCAGAAACGGCTCAGAGTATGGGCATTCCCGCAGAAAACATGATCGTTATCCAGAATGGCGATATCGTGGAATTGACAGAAGATTCCATCCGCGTCGGCGGTAAAGTCCCATCTGGTATTGAACTAGTAGATACAACTAGTTCTGGTATGGTCAGTGCCAAAGTCTTGCAAGAACGGCAACGCATGGCTTCCGAAGGTATTGTCACTATTGCCGCCGCCATCGATTGGAATGGTAAATTGTTGGCAAAGCCAGAAATTCATCTTCGTGGTGTAGTGACAAGCATCGAGCGATCGCTTCTGCAAAAATGGGTACAACAGCGAATTGAAGAAATACTGGGCGTGCGCTGGTCAGAATTTACCCAACCCAGTGAAGGCGAGCAATTAGAGGTAGATTGGGGTGGATTGCAAGAAACTTTAGAGCGAGAATTGCAACGCTCCATCCGTCGGGAATTACAATGTCAACCAACTGTGACATTGTTGATGCAAATTCCTGATGAGCCGCCTGTAAAAGTTGCCGATGGTAGAAGACGCCGCACTCGTACTGCTGCTCAGGTAGCATCGTAAGGAATTTCAGATAAATAATCTCGCGCAAAGACGCAAAGACGCAAAGTTTTTCTGAGCGTTTTTGCGTTTTGGAGTAAGTATTTAAAGAAAAATAGCGTTGCAGAGAAAGCGCGATGATTTATCTCACGCAGAGGCGCAAAGGCGCAGAGAGTATGAGGAGTTTTCAATCTCAACACATCAATTTTTTTATTCCTTGTTTGTGCCAACACCGAAAAATAAATTTCTCTTTTAATATTGCTATTAAGTAATTTTAGAAATATCTTAGTATTGTTAATGTTATATAATTTACACAGAGTTTTTAATGTCTAAACCTAATCCTAACTTTCATACTGTCAAACAAGATGGAACCATTAATTTGCACTCTAACCATTTAGGTGATGTTCTAGATGTTGGTATAGACCTAGCAAAACGCCGATTTTATGGTGTTAAACTAGATGGTTTTCGTATAGAAGATGACGGTGATTGTGGAAATGATATTGCTCAACCAGTAATGCTTTACAACATGAATTATCATTTTGAAACAAATACTTGGAGATTTAAATATCATCTTAGAGGCAAAAAGGAAGCTGACGGAAAAGAAGGTTTTAAAACAGCAAGAGAAGCATGGTTATATAGAGAAGCATTAATTGCTGGTGGTATAGCTGAAAGATAAAAATCCTAGTAGCTAATTCTTTATAATAAAAGCCCTAGTAGCTATAAACTGCTAGGGTCTTTTATTCTTATACGTTTATTAGACAACTAATTATTCTTTAATTGGCCTCTATATTTTCTAGCTAATTTAATTACAAAACCACTTCTTGCTATCAAACTTAAAATACTTGATGGTTCTGGTACTCCTTCAGAAGCTTGAGAGAAAGCTGTTGAGGCAGGAAAGAACTACTTTCAGTGAATGCACAGATAAGCTATAATTAAAGTACACAACGTAAGTGGCAACCCAAAACGCAAATGTTCCCAAAAGGTTAGCTTGTAACCTAAATCATTAGCGGCTTCTACAACTATTAGATTGGCGACTGAGCCAAATAAAGTCAGATTACCCGCAAGCGTTGATGCAGCGGCTAGCAACAGCCAAGGCTGGGTATCACCCTTAGAAATTAAGGGTTGCAGTAGTAGGACAGCCGGGACATTAGAAATCAGATTAGACAAGATAGCTGTCACTCCTAATAGACCAACAGAAGAGTTGACAGCATAAGTGAATGGCTGCAATAAATTCAACTTCTGCGTCACTTTAGTTAAAATAAACAGTCCAGAAAACATCACCAGCAAATTCCAATCAACTTTTTTAAGAATGCGCTGTGGTTTGATGCGTCGAGTAATCAATAACAAACTAGCAGCAACTAAAGCAGACTCCGCTAGAGGTAAGCCAAGAGCAAAGGCAATGAGTAATCCTGTGGTGATGACTAATGTTTTATTAAACAAAGGTTGGTAAATCCAATGATTTCCATCAACTTTCTGCTGACAAGGTTGGATGGAACGTACATCTGGATAAAGTAACCATAGCAATCCTAGCTGAATCACTAAACCAGTTAAGGCTACTGGGACAAGTGCGCGCAGAAAATCTAGGTAAGGAATGCCTGAAAAGGAACCAATTAAGATATTTTGGGGATTACCGCTGAGAGTGCAAACAGAGCCGATATTAGTTGCACCAGCGATCGCTAATAAATAAGGTACAGGATTCAAACCCAAAGCTTGAGTCAGACTCAATGTCAGGGGTGTGAAAATCAGCGCTATGGTGTCATTGAGAAAAAAGGCAGAAAGAATACCACTTCCAAAGGTTAAGGCAATCAACAAGCCTAGAGGACTGCTGGTAAAACTCAAAAGTATTGATAGCGATCGCCTGAAAAACCCGGCATAGGCTAAGTTAGCGTTAACCACCATCATGCTTAGTAAAAATATGATGGTGTTGACATCAATTGCCTGCCATGCCTCCTGCAAATTCACAGCACCCAAAGCAATTAAAAAGGCAGACCCAACTAGGGCAATGGTGGCACGGTTCATGCGTAAACCAGGAATGTAGCCGAATGCCAACCCCAGGTAAGTTATTCCTAACACGCCATAGATTGCCAGGTGGAGAACAATCACTTTAGTTACTGAGTCATTGATAGCAGTAATGTCTCATACTAATTCCCCATGCAAATTAAAAACACAACCGCTTATTACTTGTGTCCCCCTACCCAATAGCGCCATGCTACCTACCCGTTATCAGAGCGAAGTGTCAGGAGGCATAGGCTGCTTAGGGTGTAGAGTTTTAGCTCCTAAATACTTGTTCTCACCAAAAATGCTGGTAAGAATAGTAAATATTAAGTTTTGTAAATTATATCAAAAAATCTACCCAAAGGCGGATGTCTTCACTAGAATTTAAACTGTGTGAAGTTATGAACAAGATCGGATTATTACACTTCCGATTCCAGGGAAATTGCGTTTAACTTAACGTAGTTATAAATAAGTTCTGAATCAAGTGGCTACGGATAATCTCAGATGGCATTTTAGTCAGAACACTATTTTTCCGGGAAAGGTCGTTCCCAATATGTATATGTTCATCGACAAGGTGAATACCCTCAATTAAATCGAGGAGTAACCATGAAGGTATCTGATAATACCACAAAAAGAATTTTTCTTGCAAGCTGGGTTTCTATCAATCAAGCAGAAGCCAGTAACGCTCATGTAACCCAGCTACACGGTTCCGCTGCCAAAACTTACTATGACATTCTCCAACCCCTCCGGCAGCGAGTAGACGGAATTCAAGTGCGCGATCGCCAATTAGCTCATCGCTTGTGTAAAGTGATTCCTTCTCAGTGTCCCTTTGAGCGCGATGTTAAATTATTCGGCAAAACCGTATTTCACATTCCACCAATGTGTAAGCTCAACCCCTTGTATGAAGAAGTAGTGAGCTTACGTTTTCGAGCGCTATGCTATCTAGCTGATGAATGTGGAGAAGATGTATCCCAGTACTGCTAATAGAGAGTGCTGAGTTCTGAATTGTGAGTTTCAAGTCAAAAGTCCAGAGTTAAGAGCAACCGCCTTTGACTCTTGACTAATGACTAATAACTAATTTTTAATTCGTTTTACCTGCCATTTTTGGATTGCTTCTTGAGCATCTTCATAAGCAGATGTCATCTCTGGCACTAAAGCAGCCGTTTCAATTGCTGCATTGAGTTCTCCTTGTCCAGCACGGCTTTTTGCTAGATCTAAAATTTTTTCACTCCATTTATTAATTGATTTTTGTGCCATATCAAAGCCTGGTTGGCCTGGTGGAACTTTCTTAGCAACTTCGATCGCGCGATTGTAAGTAGATGCCTGTCTTGGCTGAATTAAAGCATTAGCCGCATCTAAAAGAGTTGTGTTGCTTACATACTGCTTGGCCTCTAGCCGCCACTGATTTATAAGTGCTTGTGCTTTGGCATAAAGTGGTTCTTCTTTGGTAATTAATTGAGCCGCAGCAACAGCATTTGCATACTGTCTTTGTTTAGCACGACCCTCTGCTAAATCTAAAATCATGCGGCTCCAAATCTTAATATCTTCTTGAGCTTGTTCGTAAAGCGGTTCACCTGGATTAATTTTGCGAGCAGTTGCGATCGCCAAGCTCAAATCGCTAGCTTGGGTTTCTCTTAGCGACATTTTCGCTAAGTCTAATACTGCTTGGTTCCGCTTTTGTGACTCAAAACTGACCTGAGTTTGCGAACTTGATGGTTTTGTTTGTTGAGTTGGTGCGGTGGAATTGGAGACGGAGCGAGGATTGGGTAAAGTCTTGAGTGTCCCATTAGGAGCAGTGTTAGGTGACGTCCTTAATACTTCCTGAACTCCAAATTTTGATTGATTGCGAAGAAAAACTAACGCAATTAAACCTGCTATTAATATGCAGCCTCCACCCCACCATAAAAACTGTTTCCACAATGGGATTTTTGTCTGAGTTGTTGGCGATCGCGAAATGTAAGGTTGGGAAGCATCAGGAATAAACCTTTCCTCTGTAGTCACTTCTGGGGAAGGTAAGAATCTTTGAGGTTGCTGTTGTAAGTTTTGATTTGGGGGAAGAAGCGGCTTGGAGGCTAGTTCAGAAGACGAGCCTGGGAATTGACCTTTGGAGTTATCGGCCTCTAGTAGCAAATTTGCAGCTTTCATCTGCTCTGAGTTAGGGCTGACGGTAGTTTCCACTCCTTGGGCTTCTCCCCGTGTGCCTGTTGTGTGCGACTTTGCTGAGGTGTCAGGGAAATTATTTTCCAGAGAGGGAGCTTTCCGTACCACAGCAAAGGATTCTTCTGGAAAAATAACGGCATCTTCTTCGTTATTCACCGAGATGCTATTGGTTTTTGCCTCTGGTGGTGGCAAGATGGCTTGCGGCTTAGATGGGATAACGGCGATCGGGTTTTGTATCGGTCGCCAATGATGTTGACATAATTCTGGGGTAAGAATGCTCAGGTAGCTCTCTAGCCTTGTTAAGCTACTGCCATAACCGGAACGCAAAGCTGCTAGCAACGCTGCTGTGAAGAATCCGTGGCCTAGTTCTCTGCTTTCATGGGAAAATTGTTCTGGTTGGCAGGAAAGAATTGTTGCAAATTGAAGTTCTTGAGCAAGTTCTAGTGTTTCTTGCCCAACGGGAGCATCCGCTTGGGTTCCAAAAGCGCGGTTGATATCGAACAGTAGCAATACATTTAAATTGGCAAATTGCAGACTTTGCATCAGCGATCGCACTTCTATGCCAGTCTCCTGCACAAGATCAGGATTACCTTCCACTGGCATTAAGTAATCTTGGCCTTTGTAGTTGATTCCATAACCGCTAAAGAATAACCACAGATGGTCTTGCGGTTGCCAACATCCTGCTGCCAAATCTTCTAGCAGCAGCAGAATATTTTCTTTAGTTGGATAAGTTGATCTACCTTCAATTGGTGGGGATGTATCTGTCATCAGCAGGCAGCGTTGAGGCATAAAACCTGCTTCTTTCACCAAAAAATCCTTTAGCGCCTCGGCATCTGCTTGGGCACAACCTAAAGGTTGAAATAAATGATATTGATTGATGCCAATAGTGATTGCCCAGTAATTTGCCATCCCGCTCTTTGTCGGTTGTTGTTTACTTGCCTAAAAATGCGGTTGGCTTTGCTGAAGAAACAAAGCTAACCTATGTCTTATAGTCTAGGAGATTCCTATTGACTTCAAATTTTATGTAATTTTTACTACATAAATTAACCGGAAAATACTTTCACTCAATTTTAATCAGTAAGGAGCTAGAAGGTCATGAGTAGAAGTGTTGCTCATCAACCATCATCGATCATTGTCTTTTCAGTTATTAGCCAACTTGCCACCAAAATCCGGATAATTCCTTTAGTAGTTTTGCTCTTTTCTGCTGTTCCTGTGTGGTTTACGTGTGAAGCGATCGCTCCCCAAGTTGTGCGAGCTTACACCGCTAGAGTTGATCTGGCAATCGACCGGATACCGGACGAAACCTACGAAACCATACTCCGCAGAGCAGAAGCGGCAGCAAGAGCAGCAGCTCAACGTAGCTTCGATCAAGATATCTTGGTAACAGATGTATCAGTGATGGTAACCGTACAAAGTCAGGGAGCGATCGCACCAGTCTTGACTTTAGACGTTAGCCGTCCGCAATGGCGTAATCGCCCAGATCCCCAACGTTGGGCAACTTACTTCAAAACAGCGCGATCGCTACTGTTGTTTGAAGCAAATCTCAATCCAGGTCAAGCAGGTACTACCAAGTAGCTCAAAGACCCTTTTTTTAGGGGCTGGAGATTAGGGACTAGGAACTGGGGACTGGGGACTGGGGATTGGGCGCTGGGGACTGGGGGCTAGGGACTGGGCAATTTACCTAATACCCAATACCTAATACCCCTTCGGGTATCTCCTTTGGAGACGCTGCGCGAACGCAGTCGCTCATGGGGCAGCCCTGCGGTGGACGGGTTCCCCGGCATAAAGCAACTGGCGTGGAAACCCCCAAGACCGCGCTGTCTCCCCAATCCCCAATCCCCAATCCCCAATCCCCAATCCCCAATACCCAATTTCCAATTCCCTATTGTTGCCAGTGTCAGTGGATGGCTTAGAATAAAAAGGTTGTCAAGAATTGCGATATCCGCTATCATGGCTGTTCCTAAGAAGAAAACATCTAAGTCCAAACGAGATAAACGCCGAGCTACCTGGAGACATAAAGCTGCCGTTGAAGCTCAAAAAGCTCTCTCACTAGGCAAGTCGATTTTGACTGGACGCTCTACATTTGTCTATCCAACTGCTGAAGACGAGGAAGAGGAAGAATCATAGTTTCTTAGTCAGAAAAAGCACGAACAGCGCTGCTATATAAGCGCTTCATCGCTGCTTTTCTGATTGCTTTATGAGTAAGTCAGTAGTCTTTAAAAGCTCATCCAACTGAGCAGAAATTGGCAATAGGTAATTGGGATCACCCAATTAACTATTACCGATAGGCGGTACTCAAATAACCTATAAAAAGTAAGATATCGAAATTTCCTAACTTTTTATTCAACATAATTGATTTTTTGTGTCCTCCTGAGGATAGCGTCGATGCTCACATCCTTAGATAATTATCCTTAGAGACCAATTATCTTGAAAAAAGTGATTTTTCTAAGATTATGTTAGGAAAATTTTTTCGCAAACCACAGGAGGAAGAAAGCGATCGCGTCCCTCCCGGACAATATTTGACAAAGGGGTTCCCTGTTTTAACTTATGGTGCAACTCCTCCAGTCAACATAGAAGAATGGGAGTTTCGGGTTTGGGGTTTGGCAAAACCTGCCACTTTTACCTGGTCAGACTTTATAGCACTACCTCAGCACGAGTTTACAGCAGATTTTCACTGTGTAACGCGCTGGTCTAAACTCGATGTCAAGTGGACTGGCATTAAGGTGACAGATTTTATGGGTTTGATTGAGGTAGATCCCGAAGCAGCCCATGTTATGGAACACTGCTACGGCGGCTACACCACTAACATCTCAATCGAAGATTTTGTGCGTGAAGAAAATTTCTTTGCTTTCAAAGTATTTGGTGAGCCGTTACCAGCAGAACACGGTGGGCCGATGCGGTTGGTTGTTCCTCATCTTTACGCTTGGAAAAGTGCCAAGTGGATCAATGGTTTAGAGTTTCTCAATCGTGAGGAACTAGGTTTTTGGGAGCGTAATGGCTACCACCGCCGTGGCGAACCTTGGGCGGAGGAGCGTTACAGCAGCATTTGAGAATTTTAATAGAATTGAACAATGGCTAAATAGCGCAATTAACTATTAATAATTCACCACAATAATTACCCAATAAGTCGCTTGAGAAAAGACAATTTGTCTTTATAGGGAGCGTACCGCCATTTTAAATCTAGCAAGAAGGAGTTGTGCAAGACACTTTTGCTATGGGAAAAGGTGTCGAAACTAGCTTTACCATGATAGCTGCCAATACCACTATCACCCACACCACCAAATGGTAACGATGAAACTCCACATTGCATAACTGTGTCATTAATACAAACTCCACCGGAAGAAGTTTCCTGCAAAACTCGCGTTTGCAGGTTTTTATTTTGCGTAAATAAGTACAAAGCTAAAGGTTTTGGTCGAGAGTTAATGAAGGCGATCGCTTCTGTGATATCCCTATATTCAATTATCGGCAGAATCGGGCCAAAAATTTCCTCTTGCATGATGGGATCATCTAAGGCGACGTTATCAATAACGGTGGGAGCAATATAACGCTCTGAAGAATTAGTATCTCCGCCTACCAAAATTTCCCCATTTTTAAGGAAATTGACTAATCTATCAAAGTGTTTTTGACTGATAATCCTGGCATAATCAGGACTGCTACCAGGATTATCACCATAGAATTCGTTGATGGTTTTTTTCAGACCATCTACTAAGTTTGTTTTGATTTTATTGTTTACTAAAATATAGTCAGGGGCAATACAAGTTTGCCCAGCATTAATAAATTTGCCCCAGGTAATTCGCTTGACGGTGTGTTCGAGATTAATTTCAGTATCTACAATACAAGGGCTTTTGCCACCTAATTCTAAAGTAACTGGTGTGAGGTGTTTTGCCGCCGCTTCCATGACAATTTTACCCACATTTGTACCACCAGTAAAAAAGATATAGTCATACTTCTCTACTAGTAGCTTTTGGCTTGTTTCTACGCCACCTTCTACCAGGACAATATATGCTGGATCAAAATATTTAGAAAATATCTCAGCCAGAAGGCTAGAAGTATGGGGCGCAAGTTCTGAAGGTTTAAGAATTGCACAGTTACCTGCGGCGATCGCACCTATTAATGGTGAGATAATTAGCTGAAATGGATAATTCCAAGCACCGATAATTAAAATAATCCCTAACGGTTCTGGATAAATACGTGCTGAATATTGAAGAAATTCAAGAGGAACTGCGGCTTTTTGGGGTTTAGTCCAAGATTTGATATTTTTGATGGCATAATCAATTTCCTTAATGACGAAAATTTCGGTAGCGTAAGCTTCAAATTCTGGTTTATTTAAATCTGCTTTTAATGCTTGGATAATTGCTTGTTCATTTTCCTGAATTGCCTGCTTGAGAGTTTTTAGTTGTGCAATCCGAAAAGCAACATCTTTAGTTTTACCAGTTTGAAAAAAATCACGCTGCTTACTATTAATATTAGCCACAGGCAACGATAATTCAGTAATCATATTTTTTACCTTTGTACAATTGCTGATTTTATGGCAATAAATTTTTTATGATTTTACTGCTTAGTATTTTTTACAGGAGGCTAGTTGCAAGTAAAGTCTGGTTGTCTGAAATTTAAGCAGTCTAAATACAGCATTTTTTCACGATTGAATAGGTAGCAGGACAATGAAGTTACTACCTTGACCGGACTGGGATTTGACAAAAATACTACCTTGATGTGCCTCGACAATTCGACGCGAAAGGTACAATCCTAAGCCACTACCAGAACTCTTGTGGCTTCCTTGGCGAAATCTTTCAAATAAAGTGGTTTGTTCTTCAGCAGGAATACCGGGGCCTGTGTCTGCTACCTCAATGATAATGGACTGACTGGAAGTAAGATTATTAGCATCAGAATAGTAGCTTTTGCCGCTCTCAAGTGTTGAAGTAAAGCGGATAGTTACTGAACCGGAGTCAGTAAATTTGATAGCATTACCTATGAGGTTAGTGAATAAGCGATGCAGTTCTAAGCGATCGCCCATAACTGTACTGCTGGTTAACTCTTCATTAACCTCCAAATTCATTGACAGTGCTTTGGCTTGAGCTAAAGGTGATAATTCACCCACTACCTCGTCTAGCAACTGACGGAGATTAACTGGTTGAAATGCCAAGGTTTTGCGCCCTGCTTCAAAGCGATAAACTTCTAATAAGGTGTTCACCATAGAAAGCAGGTTGGTATTGCTGCGAGCCATGATGGTGATCACCTCTTGCATTTGAGAGGATAACTCACCCAAAGCACCCTGCTGAAACAGCATCAGTACGCGATCGGCTGCTACTAAAGGCGTGCGTAAATCGTGGGTAAGGCGGGAGACAAAATCTTCGCGTTGACGGGCAATCTCATCACGTTCATCTATACTGTGTTTCAACCGTAAGAGCGATCGCACGCGTGCTAACAATTCATCTACCGTTACAGGCTTGCGAATAAAATCATCAGCACCCAAGTCTAATCCTTTAGCGACATTAGGCGCATCGTGGGCAGTAATTAGCAGTATCGGGATGTATTCCTGCATTGAAGTATTGTCACGGATACGCCTAGTAACTTCGTAACCATCCATTCCTGGCATCATCAGATCCAGCAATACCAAATCGCAAGGAGAAGCTTCTAGTTGTGCTAATGCCGAAGCACCATTTTCTGCTGTGCTAATTGTGTAGCCTTCTTCCTCCAAAATGGTTTTGATTAAAAACACGTTATCTGGAGAATCATCTACAACCAAAATTTTGTCAGAGCGAGAAGTTTGTGAATTCATGTAGCAATTGGGTATAGGTAAAATTTAATTTTTATAATCTTAGTTGTACATCAATTGCCTTTCTAATTTCTTGGCTTTACCTCCAATTCAAAAAAATTATTTAGGCAAAAATAGAAAGAAATTGTTAAATTTTTTCATATTTAATTTAGCTCATTTTTATTGCTCAAATAATTACTAACCAATTGAATCATGGTTGGTTAGCTTTTAGAACTCAATTATTCCATTCAATATGTTATAAGCAACAGGCAGTATTTCTGCTCTGCAAATGAATAGCAAGAGTAGGTGTCCTATTTTAAGGGTGATGCATGGACGCAGGTTTGGCGTACACCTCAGTGAAGCTGTTACGCCTGGTCATGCTCTCCCTCTTTGATACTAACCGCTAGTTTCTGAATTATTCTCTTGTGCTGACTCAGGTAGATATTTTAGAGGTGTTTTGACCAAAATCCAATCGAGATAGAGTAGGAGAACCTGCATTTTCAGCGATCGCTTGAGGCGTTGGAAGTTTTTATCTTTCAGCACCCAAGCCCAAAATTTTTCTAGCAATAGCCCAAGGATAATTTCCACAGACTTATTGAGAATGAGGGGAATTAGTGGGTCAACAATCAACCTCTAGATTCACCTGTCACTTGCTTGGGTGATGGACATGATGGTGTTTGGAAGATTATCAGCGAGATTGCCCCAAACTCTGAGCGGCGAGAAATTCTTGACTGGTATCATTTGATGGAAAATCTACATAAGGTGGGTGGGTCAGTTAAACGTTTGCGTCAAGCCCGAACGCAACTCTGGCATGGACTTGTCGATGCTGCGAGCGCATTGTTTACCGATCTCACTACCAAACCCGCTCAAAATTTTATCAATTACCTTAACAAGCATTGTCACCGCATCGTCAACTACCAGTACTATCAGGCAGAGCAGATTTGTTCGATTGGCTCCGGTTTTGTTGAATCTGCTGTTAAACAAATTGACCGACGCACCAAAATCTCCGGTGCTCAGTGGAATAAGGAAAATGTTCCTCAAGTTTTGGCTCACCGTTGTGCATATCTTAATGGATTGCTGACTATCTCATCTAAACCAAAAAGGTGACATGCTCCCACTCATCCCTCAATTGCTTTTGATAATCCAAAGGGTCTTGAGTTAGTTGAATGACACCCGCATATTTGTTTAAATTGAACTTTTCTTCTTGTTGTAATTGATAAGCCTCTAATATCTTTTCAATTTTCTCCCAGTCCTGATAATCAATTAAAACCGCTACCGGACGCATGGCTTCATCAGTCACAATTTTATTTTTAAAAGGTAGCATGAATCTATACATCAAATGCAATGTTTAGCTATTTGATCGTAACTCCAAAATCAAAAATATTTGCCGACAAGTATCTGTTTGCCTTAAAGCGTTTTATTTGGCGATAAGTTACTAGCCGCCGAAACTTCATCAATCAGAGTTACACTCATTCTCCAGAAGTGAGATTTTCTAATAGTTGTTGAAATTCGGCGATCGAAGCAATTGCGATCGCTCTTTTAAGAAGCGTTTTTAATACTGCTGGTTCTTCTATCCCATTGATAATTTCCACAATAGCGCTTGGCACTTCTCCAAACCGCGTCTCTAGAACTTCAATCACGCTTTCTCTGGCATTTTGGAGAATTCCTTCCTCAATACCTTCTTCTTTTGCTAATCGTTCAATACTAGTTACGTACCGCATTCTATTTGCCTCCTCGTAATTTCTCACTTCTGTTTTGAAACTACTTGCCAATTCTTTTGGTAAAACCATCACCCAGTCGATAAACCGGAATAGTTCTTGTATATCTTCCCGGCTATATCCGCTTTCAAATAGTCGTCTGACTAAGCTTAGTTTCCACTGTAGCCGACTTTCTGGGTTTCGTTGCGTGGCTTTAGTTTTGAGATGGGCCATCACTATTATCCCAAAGGGGTTGGTGGTTTGCTCTAGGGTTTCCCATGTTTGTTCATAGTCCAGTAACTTCGCTATGGGAAACTCTAAGCTGACGCGACATCCCCCCAGTTGATAGCTGTAGCTGGAGGGTCGCCAATTTACTTGTTCATCGGCTAAAACTGCCAAGCTGATGACTCGCTTTTTATGGCGGTCAAACAAGCGGTAATTGTAGGTGTACATCCGTTCAGCAAATTGGCTGTCATATTGTCCTTGGACTTCCACGTGAACCAATACCCAAGCTTCTTCGCCGTCAAGTAACCAAACTTTGGCAACTTTATCAACGAAACGCCGCCCAATTTCAGCATCCGGTTCTAGCTGTTGGAGTTCTGTGTCTAAAAATTCATAAGGTCGTGTCCAGTCAATCGCATCGTAAGCTAGGGTGAAAAAGAATTCCAGAAAGCGGGGAAAATAAAGCTCAATGATTTCTTTCCAAGGACTATCGTAATCGGTAGATTGCTCGGTCATGGATTAAAACAAAAAGTATCTTTGGGCCATAGGTAAAACTGTCGCTGGTTCACAAATCAACAATTCGCCATCGGCCCTGACTTCATACGTTTCTGGATCTACTTCAATATGAGGTAGTACATCATTCAGCTTCAAATCCCGCTTACTTAATTGGCGTGTCCCGGAAACTGCAACGGCTGATTTTCGCAAACCCAATTGGCTGGGAATCTCCGTTTCTAACGCGGCTTGGGAAACAAAGGTTAAGGATGTAGCGTGACGCGCACCACCAAAGCTGCCAAACATCGGTTGCATATGCACTGGTTGCGGTGTGGGAATACTGGCGTTAGCGTCACCCATTTGCGACCATGCAATCATCCCACCTTTAATGACTATCTCTGGCTTCACACCAAAAAACGCTGGACGCCACAAACACAAATCTGCAAGTTTCCCCTCTTCCACTGACCCTACATACTGGGCAATTCCGTGAGTAATGGCTGGGTTAATAGTGTACTTGGAAACATATCTTTTTGCCCGAAAATTGTCTGCTCTTTGCTCTTGGGCTTGTGGGTTAAGGATTCCCCGTTGCACCTTCATTTTGTGAGATGTCTGCCAGGTGCGAATTATTACTTCCCCAACCCGCCCCATTGCTTGGGAATCGGAAGCAATCATGCTAAACGCGCCTAAATCATGCAAAATATCTTCGGCGGCAATGGTTTCCCGGCGGATACGAGACTCAGCAAAGGCGACATCTTCGGCGATCGCTGGATCGAGATGATGGCATACCATCAGCATATCCAGGTGTTCGTCCAAGGTATTGAGGGTGTAAGGGCGTGTGGGGTTGGTGGAAGATGGGAGAACATTAGCCTCGCCACAAACTTTGATAATATCTGGTGCGTGTCCACCGCCTGCGCCTTCAGTGTGGTAGGTGTGGATGGCACGATTTTTAAAAGCTGCGATCGTATCTTCGACAAATCCGGCTTCGTTGAGGGTGTCGGTGTGAATTGCCACCTGCACATCATATTCATCAGCAACGCTGAGACAAGTATCAATAGCTGCGGGTGTTGTTCCCCAGTCTTCATGCAGCTTTAACCCCATTGCGCCAGCCGCTACTTGTTCTACAAGTCCTTGGGGTTGGCTGGCGTTACCTTTACCTAAAAATCCTAAGTTGACAGGAAACGCATCAGCGGCTTGCAACATCCGGTACATATTCCAAGGGCCTGGGGTGCAGGTGGTGGCGTTTGTACCTGTAGCTGGGCCAGTACCACCGCCAATCATCGTAGTAATACCAGAGGCGATCGCAACTTCAATTTGTTGGGGGCAAATAAAATGAATATGGCTGTCGATACCCCCAGCCGTGAGAATCATCCCTTCCCCAGCTAAGGCTTCGGTTCCAGGGCCAATAATAATATCTACATTATTTTGAATATAAGGATTGCCGGCTTTACCAATTTTAAAAATTTTACCGTCTTTAATACCGATATCGGCTTTGACTACACCCCACCAATCGAGAATCAAAGCATTAGTAATTACTAAATCTACTGCACCATCAGCGTTAGAAATGGGGGATTGTCCCATCCCATCTCTAATGACTTTACCGCCACCAAATTTAACTTCATCGCCATAGGTAGTAAAGTCTTGTTCAACTTCAATAAATAATTCTGTATCAGCAAGCCGGACGCGATCGCCTACTGTTGGGCCATAGGTTTCTGCATAAGCACGGCGATCCATTCTATAAGGCATAATACATTCCTGGTAAGTGAGAGTAGAATTGAGTTTAAACGCAAAGGGGCGCAGAGGTACGCGCAAAGGTTCGCAGAGGATGGATGAGAATGATTTGAGTGGGGCAATAATTGGTTGTGGTATGCGAGTACATACGGCGTTGGGGCCAGGGTTGTTGGAGTCAGCTTATGAGGAGTGTTTGTATTATGAATTGAAGAAGAGGGGATTTAATGTTGGTAAACAAGTTCCCGTACCGTTGGAATATGAAAAAGTGCAATTAGATTGTGTTTATCGATTAGATTTAATAGTAGAAAATAAAGTAATTATTGAAGTTAAATCTGTAGAATCTATCCACCCAATTCACTCCGTACAACTTTTAACTTATCTCAAACTAACTAATTGTAAACTCGGTCTTATTCTCAACTTTAACGTTCTCCACCTCAAAGAAGGCATCAAACGTGTAGCCAATAAACTCTAACTCCGCGTACCTCCGCGTTTACCTCAGCGTCCCTCTGCGCTAAAAAATAAATATACCGTAAATTTAGTGATGTCTGAACAAGAGAGCAAGAGTTATTTTGTAGTTAGAAGACTGTAATAAAAAGTAAAAAAAGGAGTAAAACTTGGCTAAGTACAAAGTCACTGTGCGTATCACAGGTTGAGATTACGAAGAAATACAGGGCTTATTTGGTATAATTACAAGAAAAGGCACAATGGCAGAAATCACCGTGGAAGCCAGCGATCCACAAACAGCTAAATCTAACGTAAGCCAAATACTCGGTGTGCTCCGTAATCGGTTCCCTCTTTTAGGGGCTACAAAACTATAATTCAGTTTGTATATTAATTTAACGAAAATAAACCTGATATAAAAATTTCCGCAAAAATGTAAAGGCGCAGAGTAATTCTCAGCGCCTTTACATTTTTGCGTGAAATTTGATATTTAAAATCAGCCACTTTCGTAGTGACTGTCTTAAAAGCTAAACGCTCGCATTTTCTCGACAACTCGAATAATTTGGGTTTGTGAAATTATGCAATTCTCTACGAGATAGTAAAGCCGAAACAGATTAGATAATTTGGGTTTATGCTATAAATGAGCGTTCTTGGAGGCTTAGACAGAATGACCCTAGCAGATTTAATTCCCATAGCTCGCAAGCTTTCTCCATCAGAAAAACTCAAGCTAATTCGCATCCTTGCCGAAGATTTAGATACAGTCGAGGATATTTCTCCGTTGGAACCATTCAAAACCTACGATTTACCTACTCCTTATAATAGCTTTGGGGCTGGTGCAGTCCTCATGGATGCACTCCAACAAAAGGATTCCAGTGATTAAGCTGTATGCGCTTCAAGAACCTTTTTAAACAGCAGAGTAACGCGGAGATATTTAGAGGTTTCCGTTAATTTTGGCGTTAAATCCGTAGACTTGACGAGTACCAACAAGAGGAACGAGAGTAATTTCCTTTTCATCGCCTGGTTCAAAACGGACTGCGGTTCCAGCGGGGATATCAAGGCGCATTCCTCGCGCTTGTTCTTTGTCAAAGTTTAAGGCGGAGTTAACTTCAAAAAAGTGAAAATGTGAACCAACTTGTATAGGGCGATCGCCTGTATTTGATACTTGTAATTTTATAGTTTGACGACCAGCATTAAGTTCAATTTCTCCTGCTGGTGTGATAATTTCCCCTGGAATCATACTTTGCTCCTTTGCAAATTAACGAATCGGATTATGCACAGTCACCAACTTTGTACCATCAGGAAAAGTTGCTTCCACCTGCACTTCATGCACCATTTCCGGCACACCTTCCATGACATCATCTCGTGTTAACAAAGTAGTGCCATAACTCATTAATTCGGCCACAGTTTGCCCATCTCTTGCACCTTCTAAAATCGCAGCAGAAATATAGGCAATTGCTTCTGGATAATTCAATTTTAAACCTCTTTCCTTACGTCTTTCTGCCAATAAAGCAGCAGTAAAAATCAACAACTTATCTTTTTCCTGCGGCGTAAGTTGCATTTCTTTCTCCTCTGTGTTCTCCGCGCCTCTGCGGTTTAATCAAACCTGCCAAACTCTAGGTACACAGCTACCACGACTTAAAAACTTAACTCGTAGCATCTGCCAAACAGCCGTAAACCAGTTTCGCACTTCAGATGTGGAAGCACCGCGATATCTACATAAAAGTCCATGTTGTAGTAGCGTTACTCCCGCCTGTCCTGCACCATGCCATAAATTGCGGGCTTTTTCCACAATTTCTGAGTCAACTGCATTCCCAACCCAAACTAGACTACCTACTATTGGTTGTCCAGCCAAGCCGTGGGGACTGTGAAAAACTTCTTCACTACCGAGTAAATATTGCCGATCAATCCATAAGGGAACACCTTGCTGCCAAATTTCGGTGTGCGATCGCCATTCTCCTTGCAAAAACTTTTCTCCTCTAGCAGTGCGCCCTAATCGCGTAATTTCCCAGCCTAACCAATTAGCTGTGGTTGCTAATTCTACCCGTAAATCTTGCCGATAAATCGCACTGTTAAACAAAATTGTTTCTTGGGGTAACCACTCCAAACAAGCGCCAGCATCAACTTTTATATCAATGATTTGTCTAGCTTGCTGTCCACTGCTGCGGTAGATTTTACTAGCGGCTGCTGTAGTGATTAATGCTTGTGCGTGGGGTTGGAGGTGGAAATCCAGAGAAAGGCGATCGCCTCCCACGACTCCCCCAGCCGTATGTAAAATGACGCTGTGACAAACTTTTTCGCCTTCAGGATAAAACGGACGCTGTACTTTTAGTGGTGCTTGCTGGTGATTATAAATTAACTGGGTGGCATTTTGGCGATCGGCATACACTAAGTTAAGTTTGCCATGCCAACCTGTTGCTTGATGTGGGTTGCAAGTCATTGATAAAGTAAATGTTAAATTTTAGGTGCATGATATTTACTGAATGCACCCTGCGATCGCATTACTAGCAATTTATCATTATTTTTCCGGTAACTTTACTTATAGATAATTGCCTGATGCAAAGATGAGAATAGTTGCGTAAGATTTAAATAATTGCTTCAGCAAGATGTACACTGGTGCGATAAACCATGTACACAAAACCACGCTCATTGCAAAAGCGTTGATATAATTCTTGTAAATTATAAATAAGTTGTTCGTATACTAAACCTTCATTAGGTAAGTAAGAAACACTCTTGGCACGACCAATAATTCCAGTTAAATCTAACTCTTGTCGATAAATAAACGTATATTCTCGGACGTTAGCAAAAAGAGGATTTACTAATAGTGGTTCCACCGACTGCATCCGTGATTCTGCTGGATGGTTGTTAGATGCTTCACGTACCAAGCGGCTATATTCGGACGTTAAAGCATCTTCGTTATCACGGTTATTCCACACCACAGCCAACCTTCCTGATGGTTTTAAAATTCGGTGGAACTCCGATAAAGTTGGTTGTGGATTAAACCAGTGAAAAGCTTGAAAACAAGTTACTAAATCAACAGATTTTTCTGGTAAATTGGTAATTTCTGCTGTTCCATCACGAAACTCTACTAATGGATGAGGTTCACTAGCTTCTCTCATTGCTGCATTTGGTTCTATAGCAATTACATTAACTCCGCGTTCAGCTAATAATCGAGAAGAAATTCCTGTACCTGCGCCAATATCAGCGGCTACAATTTGTGAATTTGTATTTAAGCCTTTGAGGATAATATCAATTGCATCTGCTGGGTAACTTGGTCGATATTTTACATAATCCTCTGCTCTATCGGAAAATCGATTTAGTGGATTGAGGGTGTGAAGGGGAGTTATATCGGTGTTAGTTTCGCTCATGGGGTTTCTTAGAGAAAGTAGTATTTATTAATGGTTCATACAGAGAAGGAAAAAGTAGCGCGATCGCTTGTATTTAGAAAAGCGATACAATAGAAATTAAAGTGAATAATAAATAATAAAGCTTACGAAAATGGAAAGATTGCTGAATATCCACATTGAAAAATTACCAGAAGGCGTTTATTTAGCAACATCTGATGAACTTCAAGGTTTAGTCGCTCAAGGACGGACAGTTGCAGAAACATTAGAAATTGCTCGTGATGTAGCACATAAGTTGCTAGAGGGCAATTTAAAGATGAGGACTTCCTGAATTGCGCTTACTTGATACTTTACAACTTTACTCACCCATATTATGCTGTTCTAACCAAACTACCAAATCAGCAATTTCACAAAAATCAAGCAACTCTTCTCCCAACTCTTCTAACTGTTCAGCAGATAAATTCCGAACTTGCTCTAGTAATGATGCATCGATATCACCAAAACTTCGTTTAAGAGACGGTTAATTAATTTAAACGCTTCCTTTTAAAGAATATTTTGATAAATTACAGACTCTTTCAAATATCCTACCGTAATAATTGATGAATCAAATCTTTTCTTAACTGCAAATCTACGAACACTTCTACACAAACAGGAATATAAATTTAAAAATATTCTTATACTGCACCTTGACGAATCATTCCAAATCCATATACATATATATCTGCAACCTTATAGCGTTTCTGTTTTTCGCGCAATTCAATAATTCCAATTTCACTTAAAAAAGAAGCGAATTCTTCAAAATCTGCTATATCATGTGCTGATTCTTGCCATATAGTATGTAATTCTTCTTGATCTAAAAATGCTGATTTTTGATTTAGAGATTCAAAAAAATTAGCCAAATCAGGATATTCCTCTTTTATTTCATCACAGCGTTTTTCTGATGCTTTCTTCAACCCTATTTCTAAAGATTTACTTCGCAGTAATCGGTCAGTGGGTGGTTGAATTGATGATTTTCCTTTATAGCTTAATTCTTGCTCTTTTGCTCCTTCTAATAATATGCTTAAACTTCGAGGATAAGTAGTACCACTTGAGTCTGTTAATCTTTCATAAACCCATCTAGATACATATTTAGCTTTGTCCCCTGTTCTGCGACGACTTCCCCAAAGTAATTCTAATGCTTTATCAATAACTTCTTCACTAGCTTGATCAATACTTTCAACAGCAATAGGAGAGAATCTATCAACCAAATTCTTGAAATTTTTAGATTGTATTACTTGGCGCAGTGCTAATCGTAAAAAATCAACTCTAGTCCACTGTAAGAGAATATCGCGCCCATTGAAATGACTTCTGTTGTCAAAAATTAAACGATTCCATATATCTTCTCTCAAGAAAATTTTAAACCTAATTGCTGTTAATCTGTTAGCATCACAAGACTGAATTAATTGAAATAATCCAGTGAGTGCTTGCTGTCTTACTTCTCCTACTTTACGAAAGTCTTCATCTAAATCATCATAAAGAAACCACAGCTTCTGAGATTTATTTTTGGCTTCTTGATTAATTATATCTATGACATCTTTGACTATAAGTAGCAGATGAGAGTGAGTAGATAATTGTAGTAAAGCTTGGGTACATTCATACTGCCATCTTTCATTAGGCAACTTATTGATAATTTCTTTCAGTTCACTAAACTTGTCACCTTTAGGAAACTTAAATAAGTCTTCTTGATGACACCTCAGCAGTAAATAAGCTCTCCAAAAAGCTTCCCATGAACCATTATTTTGCTGCAAACTTTGATGGATTATTTGGAATTCATCACGAGAGGGGCGGCTTTCCTTAAAGCTACCATGTGCTGACAAAAATACAGTATTGTCCAACCGCCCATGAGCTAGTTTTTGAGCAACACTTTTGTGTTTAAGAAAAAGCGAATACAGAGCAGTTTTACCTGTTCCTTTTCGTCCTCTTATCAAACAGGTTGTATCATCTAAAAATTTTTCAAAATCAGTGGTACGCTGAAATAGTAGACTCAAATGTTGTGTATCGGCAGCATTTACTTCAGGAAATTGCAGGCTTTCAATAATTGACCAGCGTTTCTCTAAATTAGCTAAAATATTTCTGCGTTGGAGTTCATCAGTTTCTTCATCAATTAAGTTGGCAATTTTATTATAGTAATCTAGTAAAGCTGGCACAGGATAGTTGTCAGCTAAAGCAATTGGCGGTAGGTAAGGAACTACTAAAGGTTCTTCTATTTCTGATTGATAATTATCTAGGTACTCCTCATCGTCACTTTCATTGGGTACTATTTTTATCGTTTCAAGCAAAGATTTACAAACTTTTTTTACTTTAGATAAACCAATTTTAGTAACATCAGGCACAGGAGAAAAAACAAAATTAATTGATAATTTTTTTATTCCTTGAAGTGATTGTAGTATCAGTTCTACTCCCTGTTTATTTTGTTCGTTAGGAAAAAGAAATACAATTGCTTCATCAGCTGCTTGAATTAATGATAAAGCTCCCCATTGATTGATTCCAGTTCTCGAATCAATTAAGATAATATCGGGTTTTAATTGTTCGTAAATTTCACGTTTAAAAACAGACCAAAGGCTTTGATCTCCATCAATAACAGTAGTAGCATGGAGATCGTCAACCTTGGAAACATAATCAAGATTAAGAGAACCAGCGGGAACAACAAATAATCTTCCTGTGGCGTTAGATATTCTCACTTCACCAAATATTTCAGCAATTGAAATACTTGGCTCTACTGCTTCTGGTAAGTAGGAACGCTCATAAAAATAGTCAACAATTCCATATTTGGGTTGGGGCTTGAGGTTGAATGCTGTACTCAACCCAGGTGCTTCTAAATCTAAATCAACAGCCACAACTTTACGTCCCCGCATTGCCAAAATCCAAGCAACATGAGTTAATGCAGTAGTCCGACCTACTCCTCCTTTAAAGGAATAAAAGGTCACTGTTCTGGGTAACCTGAGTTCACGCTGGGGTACTAGAAGTTGATTTTGCGGATTTGCTGCTTGAATTGCTAAATCTTGCCAAGTTTGTACTGAAGCTGTATTAAAAACCTGCGGTGCTGAAAGATTTAGTGAATCTGCTTCTTGAGGCGTATATAAGGAAATAAACCCAGGAGATAAATGAGGAACTTGTGATTTAAATAAGTTATAAATTTGTTCTTTGCGTTGAGAAATAGATAAATTAATAAAGCGATCGCTTACAATAGTCAAATTCAATAAACCTGATGTAGAAATATTTAAATCAACCCATTCTTGTGAATTATGCACATACTGGTTTGTAATTTCCTGCTTTAGCAAAAGCTGCCAATTTTCTTGCATTTGACCACCTCTTTAAAGTTGAGTAGTTTGCTTCTGTAACCACCCTTTAAGACTCCGATAGGCTTTTAACCAGCGTTTGTAACTTTCATCATCAGGCTCAAGGCCAGAATAACGCATATCTATAAAATTATGGCTATTTGGATTTTCCACTTCGTCAAGCCACTTTCGCACTTCAGGAAAATTAGCAATTCTAGATTTAAGTCGATTGTGCCGGTTTAATGCTTCTATGTAACTATGTCCCGGATTAGTAATAGTATGCCCAGGATTAGTAGAATCTGTCTTCCATTCCTGAGTTGCACCCTTTGGTAAGGTAGCAAAAATCATTGCTTTTAATAAACACTCAATGGCTACGCCTCCCAAGTGCATAGCTGCTACTTTCCTTCCAGATTGACATAGTATTTCAGTATCAAGGTGACGGTGCATAAAGGCGGCTTGGTAATCTTCCATACTTAGCAAACTTAGAGTTCAAATTTGATCGGTATATTATTAAGTGGCAATTCCCTTAACATTATTAATTCGTTATTTTCTCGTTTGAAAGACCTGAATCTTGACACAAAAAAACAGCCACCTCCACCAGGAAGCGGCTGTTTTCACAAATAGGGGATTAGATAATCTTAGTAATCGAAGTCGCCGCCACCCATGCCAGCACCACCAGCAGGAGCAGCATCTTTAGGTTC
The DNA here is from genome assembly GCF_059505145.1 of Mojavia sp. NCBI lineage: Bacteria > Bacillati > Cyanobacteriota > Cyanophyceae > Nostocales > Nostocaceae > Mojavia > Mojavia sp. Next base: position 167,953 of record NZ_JCACKA010000018.1, on the reverse strand, counting down.
AGGCTTGTCAACAACGATACATTCGGTTGTCAACACCATACCAGCGATGGAAGCAGCGTTTTGTAGAGCAGAACGAGTCACTTTGGCAGGGTCAACAATACCAGCAGCAAACAAGTCAACAAACTCGTTGGTTGCAGCGTTGTAGCCAACGTTGAATTCTTTCTCTTTGACACGTTCAGCAATCACAGCACCGTTTTGACCTGCGTTTTCAGCAATTCTCTTCAGAGGTGCTGGTAAAGCACGAGCGACAATCAACGCACCAATCAACTCTTCACCGGAAAGGCTGCTGTTTGCCCACTCTTCCAATTGAGGAGCGAGGTGAGCCAGAGTTGTACCACCACCGGGAACGATACCTTCTTCCACAGCAGCTTTGGTAGCGTTAATAGCGTCTTCTAGGCGCAGCTTCTTGTCCTTCATTTCGGTTTCGGTGGCTGCACCGACTTTCACAACTGCTACACCACCAGCCAACTTAGCGAGGCGTTCTTGCAGCTTCTCTTTGTCGTAGGAAGATTCAGTTTCGTCAATCTGACGACGGATTTGTTCGATCCGAGCCTTAACTGCAACTTCGTTACCTTCGGCAACAATTGTGGTGTTGTCTTTGGTAATGGTGATGCGGCGAGCTTTACCTAAGCTATCGAGCTTGGTGTTGTCGAGCTTCAGACCAGCATCTTCAGTGATTAACTGACCACCAGTGAGGATAGCGATATCTTCTAGCATAGCTTTGCGGCGATCGCCAAAGCCAGGAGCCTTAACAGCAGCCACATTCAGCACACCGCGCAGGCGGTTGACTACCAGAGTTGCCAAAGCTTCTTTTTCAATATCTTCGGCAATAATCACCAGAGGACGACCAGCACGAGCTACTTGCTCAAGCACGGGCACAAGGTCTTGTACCAAAGCGATTTTCTTATCGGTCAACAGAAGGAAAGGCTCGTCGAAGACGGCTTCCATCCGTTCAGCGTCGGTAGCGAAGTAAGGGGAGATATAGCCTTTGTCAAAGCGCATACCTTCGGTGATTTCCAATTCGGTGGTCATAGATTTCCCTTCTTCTAGGGAAATTACGCCTTCCTTACCCACCTTGTCCATTGCTTGGGCAATCATCTGACCGACTTCTTCGTCGTTACCAGCTGAGATGGAACCAACTTGGGCAATAGCTTTGGAATCTTCTACGGGACGAGCGTGTTGGGCAATCTTATCAACTAGGAAGCTGGCGGCTTTATCAATACCACGCTTCAATAAAATTGCATTTGCACCAGCTGCAACGTTCCGCAAGCCTTCTTTTACAATCGCATGAGCCAAAACGGTGGCAGTGGTTGTACCATCGCCCGCAGCGTCGTTGGTTTTAGAAGCAGCTTGGCGAATCAAAGCTACGCCAGTATTTTCAACGTGATCTTCTAATTCGATTTCTTTGGCAATGGTGACGCCATCATTGACGATTTGCGGTGCGCCAAATTTCTTTTCTAGCACTACGTTACGGCCTTTGGGGCCAAGGGTAACTGCCACAGCTTCAGCTAGGATGTCCATGCCTCGCTCTAGGGCGCGACGGGCGTTCTCGTTATAGATAATGCGCTTTGCCATAGTTCCTGAATAGGTTTGAGTTTTAAGTTTTGAATTACTTTTGAATTTTGAGGTTTCAGCGCTGAGTTAGGGAAGAGTTTTCGACTCACAACTCATCACTCACAACTCATTACTCTATGCAACGACTGCTAAAATATCTTTTTCAGAAAGCAGGACGTATTCTTCTGTGCCGAGCTTGACATCAGTGCCAGCGTACTTGGAGTACAGCACCTTGTCTCCGACCTTAAGTTCTGGTTCCTGACGAGAACCGTCATCGTTACGCTTGCCAGGGCCAAGGGCTACTACTTCCCCTACCTGAGGCTTTTCCTTGGCGGTGTCGGGCAAATACAGACCACCTGCGGTCTTTTCTTCTGAGGCGCTCACTTTCACGAAAACGCGATCGCCTAGAGGTTTAACTGTAGAAACGCTTAAAGATACAGCTGCCATATATTTCTTCTCCAGAGTTAGCACTCTCAACTCCTGAGTGCTAATTTACCGAAGAGCGGCATGTAATGGCAACAATTGTTGGTGTACGGGTTCCCGAACTAGATTGGAAGGGGACAAGGTGACAGGGGGATTGGGGAGAATAGCATTTACTAACGCCTATTGCCCATTTTCAACCGTTATTGGTGTACGTCGTTTAAGTAGATATTTAAGTATAAATACTTATTTATGTCTTATTTTCGGATTCTGTTCCGTAAGGTACGAATATTTTTATATGGAGAACTTTATTTGCAAAGCGGGGAAATTGTTATAGAACTGTAATCAGGGAGGCGCTCGATGAGTAACAATACAGTGATCCAGTCCAGCCGTCAAATCCCCAAAACCACTAAATCTCTAGACAAAAAAGCCCTGCATAATTATGTAGAAACTATAGGAATTGCAAAAATTCACCGACACATTTTTATTTGTGCTGACCAGACAGTTGCTAACTGCTGCTCAAAACAAGCTAGTCTGGAATCCTGGGAATACTTAAAAAAGCGTCTTCAAGAGCCAAAACTCGGCCAGCCGCAAAATAGTCATCCCATTTGCATCCTTAGAACTAAAGCTAATTGCTTGCGAGTTTCTTGTTCTAGACCGATAATGGTGGCTTACCCGGATGGTGTCTGGTATCGTCAAGCAAACCCAGAAGTTATTGAGCGGATCTCAAAGAACACTTAATAGGCATAATGGTGGTTGAAGAATATGCATTTTTAACCCATCCTTTGCCAGAAACTTCTTTGATTGCTTGTGAACATCTGATCGAGGCTTAACATCCGTAAGATATCGTAATAAGTAGTAAACGCTCTGAAGCGGGGTTGGTTTTGAGCTAGGGTCATCTTAAGCCAATACTTAACTTGTGAATCGGAAGGATTATTATTTAATCAGCGTTTTTTTCACCCGCCGCTTTCAAAGCGATATATAATAACGCATTATAATTACTACTGCTCTACGTATCCTTACTGGACTATTGCCAATGAATTGGCAGTCTCCCAAAGGTGATAACTACCTATGAGACTTGCAACAAGCAAAGGCAAGTTAAGTGGGAAAGTAAAGACATCTCAAATAATCCACCATAGAGGATAACTATACAAGACCTTGATGGACCGAAGCGCGACAAGTGCCACTGCTATGAAAGAGCCCAGCATGAAAGATCACAAACGACTTCTACTGATTGATGATGACCCTAACCTCATCTTGCTGGTGAAGGATTACTTGGAATTCCGGGGATATGAAGTCATCACCGCCGAAAATGGACGAGAAGCTCTGGAAATTTTAGAGCAAGATGTTCCAGACATGATCATATGCGATGTGATGATGCCGGAAATGGACGGATATACCTTTGTAGAACAAGTCCGGCAAAATGAACGCACCAGCTGGATTCCTGTTCTTTTCCTTTCGGCTAAGGGACAAAGTGCAGACCGAGTTAAGGGTCTCAATAAAGGTGCTGACGTCTATATGGTCAAGCCTTTTGAACCAGAAGAACTCGTAGCGCAAGTAGAATCTTCGCTGAAGCAAACTATCCGTTGGAAAGAACACCAAGCAAAAGGAGGGGAAAACGGTTCTCGTATCCAGGTTCCCTTCGATGTGCAATTAACCCCAACCGAACTGAAAGTAGTACAGTTTGTAGCTAGGGGTTTAGCTAACCGGGAAATTGCCGAAGAATTGAATGTCAGTCAGCGCACTGTGGAAAGCCATGTGTCCAATATGTTGGGCAAAACCAATCTCCACAACCGTACTGAACTAGCACGGTGGGCGATTGAAAATCAAATGGCTTAAATAGCTATCAGCGTTCAGCTGTCAGCTTTTAACTGTTTAATTGACTGCTGATAGCTGATAGTTGAGTTATTAGCCATTCACTTTAAGGATGAATTGGTGAAAATCTTCTTAATCCCATCATAAAATCCTTACCTTCATTTGCGAAGCCAATAAATTATGAATTGTGAACTAAAGATTGAATTTCATAATTCATATCTCAGGATTCATAACTTGTAATAGAGTCTTGGCTCCCGTATTTTTGCAAATCAGCTGTTTTGCGGACTCCTCCGTTTCACCCGCCACTGCCGGGATAAATTTGGTGATTTTGCTTGTGAGCTATCATTGCTCTTCTATGCTTACAAGTAGGTGATTCTCTCCAAAAAATGGCTTCTGATGTTGTAAAAGCAGACAAGACCTCGAACTTGGGACATCAGCGTTAGCTTCATACTCTGCCTTAAAGTTGACGCTGATCAGTCCTAGCAATGCGTTCTTACTCGACCTTGCGCCAATCTCAGCATTCCTTACTTAGATTAGCATTGAGAGTGCCTTATTATCATCAGTACATCGCTTAGTTTATACCTAATCAGGGTAAGCATCTCCTCATCAAATTGCACCATGAAATTTAGCAAGCGAGTGTTTCTTTCATACTTAACAAAGACAGTATCGCCCTCGTAGGTTATGTTAATTAACTAATGCTATGGGGATTTCTATGGCAAATTCTGTCCCGTATTCAGACCGGGATGTTAAGTGGATATTGCCATGATGGTTCTCAATAATTTGATAGCTAATTGCTAAACCTAACCCTGTTCCTTTATTTACAGGTTTAGTTGTAAAAAAAGGATCAAATATTTTGCTTTGTATTTCTAAATCAATTCCAGGGCCATTATCTTTAATTGTGACTCTGACTTTGTTGGAATTAATTGTTTCAGTTTGAATCACAATTTGCTTTTGTGTTTGTGATTTTTGCTCTAGTAAAGCATCAATGGCATTACTAAGAATATTCATGAATACTTGGTTTAGTTGTGCTGGATAGCATTCAACTAATGGTAATTCGCCATAGTTTTTAATAATTTCAATACCCTGTTTAAGTCGATGGCTCAAAATTAATAAAGTACTGTCAATACCATCATGAATACTCACTGCTTTCTTTTCGGCTTGGTCAAGTCGTGAGAAGTTTCGCAATGACAACAGAATTTCACGGATACGATCCGTACCTATTTTCATTGAGGAAAGTATTTTTGGCAAATCCTCAATAATAAAATCCAGATTAATGTCTGTAATTTTTTCTTGAATTCCAGAAGTAGCATTTGGATATTCTTGTTGATATAGTTCAATTAAATTTAATAGACATTCAATATAACTACTAAGAGGATTAAAATTGCCTTGAATAAAGCTAATAGGGTTATTAATTTCGTGAGCTAAACCTGCAACCATCCGACCCAAACTTGACATTTTTTCGGTTTGAATTAGTTGGACTTGGGTTTTTTGTAATTGCTGTAAGGTGTTCTCTAACTGCTGTGCTTGCTGTTGAGCTTTGATAGTTGTATTAGTCAGCGTTTTGAGGTTATTGTATGCTCTGGAGTGGTAACGGATGCGAGCAATTAGCTCTACTGCATCAGGTAGTTTTATCAGGTAGTCATTTGCACCTTCAGTAAAGGCATCTGCTTTCAGTTTTGGCTCTTCTTTACTCGATAGCATGACAATAGGAATATCACGAGTTACTGGATGAGATCTAAACCACCGCAGTAGCATCAATCCATCTATTTCAGGCATTACCATATCTAGAAGAATAACCGTTGGCTCAATCGAAATAGCCTTTTGGATTGCTTGAGTTGGGTCGCTGACATAGTGGACAGAAATATCTGTTTCAGGAGCGAGAATTCGATGGACTGCTTCACCAATAATTATTTGATCGTCAATTAGCAGCAAGGTAACAGCGTCTGTATGGAGATTAATCCCAAATTTACTGGCAGCAGGATTTTTTAACTGGTTTAAATTAGGTAAGAAAGGTTGAATCTCTTTGACTATTTGTGCAATTGATTCGGTTTGCAACATCATATGCTTTCCACCACAATATTGATTATTAAAATATACAAAATCTACAAAGTCTACAAAAACTTTATTGAATATGTCGATTTTATCCTAAGCAATATTAGTAAATATATTTTGTATTAATTCGTAAAATTAAAGTAAGTATACTTATAAAATTTCTTATTTTAAATAAAATAAAATTAGGTAATTACAAGCATTCGATTTAGGAAAATATTTTTAAATAAAAATTAACTTCATGTACTGGATTAAGTGTTAAGCCATACATTTGGCTAGTAATTATTTAGAGATAAATAACAGTTAAACTTCACTGCTACCTAATCTTTTTCTGAATACAAAATAGGTTAACCGTAAGGCCAGATATAAAGTTTTTTCCGGTCGAGTTATTATAGCAGTGCTTATTTGAGTGAATTGCGATTTTGAAGAGATACGATCGCATCTATAGCAACTCAACAATTAAAGTAAATTGCAATATCACTGAATGGTTGACAGCTTTTTGATGCAGGCTAATGCGATCGCCTCAACTGGTAAAATCTCTACCGCAGCTTTGAGTTCAGCAGCCACTTTGGGCATACCATAGACAATGCAAGTTTTGGAGTCTTGGGCAATGGTGTGCCAACCTTCTTCCCGCAATAATTTTAAACCTTGAGCGCCATCACGACCCATACCTGTAAGCAGCACCCCAATTCCTTTTCCCATCCAATGATTAGCTACACTTTTAAAGAAAACATCGACAGATGGATGATAAGAACAATTTAGGGGTTCTCGTTCATAGCCAAGGGTGCGATCGCTACGCATTACCAGATGCTCATTTGTGCCAGCAATCAGAATTTTCCCAGGCTGTGGTAAAGCGCCAGGAGTAGCTAGCTGCACTGATAATGGAATTTGTTCATCCAACCAAGAGGCAAACCCTTGGGCAAACTGGGCATCTATATGCTGCACAATGACCACAGCTGCATTAAAATCACTGGGGAATTGAGAAAGAATAGTTGCTAATGCTTGTGGCCCTCCAGTAGAAGCCCCAATCGCAATCAGCGGTGAGAGTGGTTTTTGGTAGCGGTCAGGTTGGCGTGGTGTGCTGAGTTGCGATCGCTGTTGTGAAGGTTTCCCAATCAGTCTGGCAATAATGGCAATTTTATTAAGTAGCCCAGTGTTACCTTCTGCCTGTTGACCATAACCTAAAGCTGGCGTGTTAATAGCATCTAAAGCACCATAACCCATCGCTTCAAAAACTTTGGCTGCGTAACGACTCACGCTTGCAGTGACCATGAGAATTGCACAGGGAGATTGATTCATGATCCGCCGTGTAGCTTCTACTCCATCCATGCTAGGCATCAATACATCCATCAAAATCAAATCAGGAGTATCTGCTAAACACTTGGTTACAGCTTCCACACCATCGTAAGCAACCCATGCCAGTTTGTAATCTGGCACTTTTGCCACAACTCGTCGCAGCGCCTCTACTGCCATGACTGTATCGTTAACAATGGCAATTCTCACTGCTTAAGCTTCTCCAATCAAATCAATAACAGCTTTTAACAAGGTGCGATCGTGAAAACTACTCTTGGTGAGATAGTAATCTGCTCCGACTTCTAAGCCTTGCAGTCGGTCTTCTTCTCGGTCTTTATAAGAAACGATAATCACAGGTTTATGTTTCAATTTCGCATGAGTTTTGATTTGACTAGTCAGTTCAAAGCCATTCATGCGGGGCATATCAATATCTGTAATTACCAAATCGTAGTCACTACTGCGGATTGCATTCCACCCATCCATGCCATTAACTGCTACTTCAACTTTGTAACCGTTATTTTCCAGAAGTTTGCGTTCCATTTCTCTAACGGTTATCGAATCATCAACGACTAAAACGCGTTTGTAGTTTTTAGTAACAGCTTGATGCTTAGACTGATTTACCTGGCTAAGTTGCCCACTAGAGAGTACTTTAGCAATAGAACGTACTAAATCTTCAACATCGACAATCAACACCGTGGAACCATCATCCATCAAAGCCGCAGCGCTGATATTAGGGACTTTGCCTAAACGGGGATCTAGGGGCCTGACAACTAAACTGCATTCAGTGAGAAATTTATCTACAACTAAACCGTAACGGCTGAGGCGATCGCTAATGACGATCACACTCAGAAATTCTGGATTTACAGCACCCGTTGGTAAATCAAACACTTGATGTGCGGATATCAACCCAACTGGCTGATCGTTGAGCATAAAAAATGGCTGATTTTCCGAGACAGCAATTTCTGATTTGGGCAGCATCACCAACTGATCAATCCGCGCCAGCGCAAATGCATAAGGTTCCCCTGAGATTTCGACCAGTAGAGTCCGAATAACAGATAGAGTTAATGGTAATTGCAAGTAAAAAGTCATACCTTTCCCTGGACGGGAAACTGCTCGCAGAGTACCGCCAACTTCTCTGATTGTGCTGTGTGCTACATCTAGCCCCACGCCCCGACCAGAAATCTCAGTTACAGACTGTGCTGTTGAAAAACCGGGTAAAAACAGAAACTCCATCAACTCTGCTTCGGTGAGCTGTGCAGCCATTTCCGCATTGGTTAATTTTTTTCTGACAACCTCCTGACGCAGAAACTCTAATCCGATTCCCTGACCATCATCTGCAACAGTCATTGACAACATGCCGGCACGATGTATGACTTCAATGCGGATAGTTCCTTCTTCTGGTTTTCCGGCTGCCAAACGCTCTTGGGGCGATTCGATACCATGATCGATAGCATTTCGTAAAATATGGGTAAGAGGCGCTTCTAAACGTTCGAGAATGTCCCGATCTACTAAGGTAGACTTGCCAATAATTTCTAGCTTGACTCGTTTACCTAATTGTCTGCCCAAATCTCGCACCATGCGCGGAAAGCCTTGCCCGCCATCAGCAAATGGGCACATATGAGTGGCGATGACTTGCCGATAAAGACGATCTGCAAGGTTAGTGGAGCGTTGGCAAAACAGTTCTAGTTCATTATGGCGATCGCTCAATAGTCGGCGGCATTCGGTAGCTGTTTGACGTGCAATGCCCAACTGCTCTTCAATTTGCCGAGCTAAATGATGGTCTCCTAATAATTCATGTAACTTATCTAATAAGCTCGATAAGTTGTTTTGGCTGGCTTTTACTTTGAGTAAAGAGTCAGAAAATGTCTCTAACCATTTGGTTTCAACTAGTGACTCTCCTGCAAGCCCCATCAAGCGATTAAGATTTTCTGCACTCACCCGCACAGCTCGGTTTTGGATAATATCTGCTTTTTCGGAAGATTGCAAGACCTGAAGCGGGGTTGTGACAGTTTCTGAAGTTGGGGAGGGTGGCTGAGGTAGCGGGGGAGAAATGAACATTTGTCCGGGATCGCTCTTTCCCCAAGCTCCTAAATGTTCCTCTAGTTTCGGTGCGGTGGTTGGCTCCGTGATCAAGGTAGTTGCCACTTCAGCGGTTGCAATATTGCTGGATATGGCAGGAGTATTTTCGGGTTTTAGGAGATTGGCGATCGCACTCACCAGTGATTGTATGCTTCTATCTTCAGGTAAATGCGGTTCTGGATTGCCATCACAAGCTTTAGCTATATGCACAAGCATATCTACCCCTTGCAGCAAGACATCAATGTGAGCCGCGCTTAAGGTAATTATTCCCTCTTGAGCAGCAACAAAGCAATCTTCCATCACATGGGCAAGAGTAACCGCTGCATCGAGTTGGACAATTCTTGCTGCTCCTTTTATGGAGTGAGCCGCCCGCATCAAGGCTGCTAGTTCTTCTTTTGGCTGGGGTTTGGTTTCTAGGGCCAATAGGCAATCGTTCAATACGACAACCTGGGCTTTAACTTCCATGCTGAATAAATCTAGCAAGGAAAGATTGCTGAAATCTTGTTCTCTTGTCATTGCAACACCTTCTTACTGAGGGTGGTGAATAATAATTCATCATCCAGATAGCTCAGGCTGCGCGATCGCCAGTGGAAAAATCCTTTGGCGTAGGTTTGAGTTGCTGGTGTGAAGTTGTTCGGCGAATCTCGTAATTCATCCCGATGAAATCGGTGTACCCCGTAGAGTTCATCGACAGCAAAAACCCAAGTGCAGCCTGCTTTTTCCACCACTACTATGCGTGAATAAACCATCGGGCTTAGTGGTTGAGGTGGGGTATCAGTTGCTTCCAAATTCAGCAGGTTGCTCAATGAAATACACAATTGCAGCTCACCTCGGATATTCATCAATCCCCGAAGAATTTGGTTACTGCGATGGGGTAGGGTATGAATTGGGCTAGGTGAGGTTGTTTCTTTGAAGACTTGAGCAGAAAGTGCTAGCCATTCTCGTTGTAATCGAAAGATCACGACTGCCAGAGTTTCTGTGGCTGGTAAAACGTAAGACTGTACATGGGAATGTTCAGGAGACATGAGTAACTTACTCTCGGCTCCTGCTCTTTTCTGGGCGAGTAACTCTGTCCACTCATGTCGATAATTTTCCGGTATGGTGCGCTCTAGTAAATGGCGTCCAGCCGTCGAGTAAACAGGGCAGTTACGGCAGTGGGTGAAAGTGGATAATTCCGCGCAAGAGCGATCGCCTCCAATACCTATAGCATTCCAACAAGACTCATTATTTGATGGGATGGTGTAACTATTCATAGTTGCAGGTTACGCATTTTGGTAAATCAGGGCTGCGGATGAGAAATCCTCAGCCTTGACTTTGAAGCGGGTAGTCTCTTGACGCAAACCTTGAGCAACTTGATTAAGTTGGGCGATCGCATGATTAATTTCCCGCAACGAATCTGCTGTTTGTGAGGATGTACTACTAAGCTGCATCATTGCATCGCTAATTTGTATTGCTCCTTGAGATTGTGCTTCCATACCCTGATTGACGCTATCAAATCTTGGTGTCAAATCTTGTACTTGATTGATGATTTGCGTAATCTGAGTGCTAATACTGGCAACATCTTCCACACTCCGCCCTACTTCAGAAGCAAACTTATCCATTTCCATCACACCTGTGGATACTGACGATTGCATTTGCTTGACCATTTTTTCAATATCTAGGGTAGCAACCGCAGTTTGATCTGCTAGACGGCGAATTTCTCTGGCGACTACCGCAAAGCCCAAGCCATACTCTCCTGCTTTCTCCGCTTCGATTGCCGCATTTAATGACAGCAGATTGGTTTGGTCTGCAACCTTGGTGATGGTGATCACGATACTGTTAATGTTGTTAGCATTTTCACTAATGACTCCGAGTCTGGCAGCGATCGCATTTGTGGCTTGTGCCAGTTGGCGCATATTTGTTTCCATCCGCAACAAGTCTTTTTGGCTATTGTTAGCGGCTGAAGTTGTAGATTGCGACATATCCGCTACTTCTTCCATTGTTGTCATCAGTTCCCTGGAGGTAGTAGATATTTCTTTGACTGCTGCTGTCACCTCGTTGGTAGAGGCTAACTGCTCAGTTATGGTAGCCTCCAACTGCTTACCTGATGCTGCTATTTTTGTTGTTGAAGTTGTCACTTGTATGCTGGAGTGCTGTACCTGACGTATCAGGGTGTTCAGATTTTGATTCATGCTTTTAAAAGCAATCATCAGCTTGCCAATTTCATCTTTTTTGTTCGAGTCAGCATTAACTTCATTAGTCAAATTACCTTGAGAAATTTGTTCTGCAAAACCGACAACACGAATAACTTGAGTTGCAATTTGACGTGAAATAATACTTCCAAAAAATATTGCTATAACTGGGCCTAATAATATGCCAACAGAGATCCAAAAGGTGCTGAGATTCACATCAACTTCTGCTGTTTTACGAACATCTGATGCATATTCTTGATTATTTTGCAAAACAGCAACAATTGCTTCATCAGTTTTTCTAAATAGGTTCACTCCTTCATTAAGTAAATATCTATTTAAGTTTCTGTGTGCTGTTATTGCTGCTTTAACAGTTGCCATCTCAGGCGTATTACTTTTACCTTGGCTTACTAATTCAAGTTGGATTTTCCAGGGATTATTAATACCCATGCGAGTATATTCATGCTCCAAACTCATGAATTTTAGGTGGGATTGTTTCCAAGCATCCCATACTGGACGTAATTTTTGATAAAGTTCTTCTTCTTCCTTATTATTCTTAGGAGCAGATTCATATTGCTTAAACCCTTCATCAATTTGTTCCCAAGTTTTTTGCATATCAGCTAATGTAGCCTGCCTTTGCTCAGTAGTTATATCTAAAGTCAGCAAAAATCTTTGGAGTGCCTCAACTTTGCTCTGCCCCTCATTGACTTTCCATAGCCCATCAATACTTGGTAGGTTATTAGCTGTCAGAGTGTTAATGTGCTTTGATAGCCGAGAATTTCCATTCCATCCGACTAAACCAACAAATAAAACTAACAATCCCATCAATGAAAAGGAACTAATTAGCCGCCATTGAAAACTCATGTTTTTAAGCATATATACCTGGGATTGATTATTTTCGTAAATTTCGTAATAGAAGAACTAAATTGCTTTTTGGTTAATCAGAATTTAGAACTGAAGTGAGATGGATTCAGCAAAATTATGATTTGAGTTTTCTGCCTTGACCTTAAAGCGGGAAATCTCTTGACGCAAACCTTGGGCAACTTGATTGAGTTGAGCGATCGCATTATTGATTTCTCTTAAGGAAGCCGCCGTTTGTACTGATGTGCTACTCAACTGCGTCATTGCATCGCTAATTTGTTGCGCTCCTTGAGACTGGGTTTCCATCCCCTGATTAACAGCTTCAAATCGCGGTGTCAAATCTTGCACTTGCTCGATAATTTGTCCGACCTGAGTACTAATATTGGCAACATCTTCCACACTCCGCCCTACCTCTGTGGCAAACTTGTCCATCTCCATCACGCCTGTAGACACTGAAGATTGCATTTGTTTGACCATCTGCTCAATATCAAGGGTGGCGACAGCTGTTTGATCTGCCAAACGCCGAATTTCTCTAGCAACCACAGCAAAGCCTAAGCCATACTCTCCGGCTTTCTCTGCCTCAATTGCCGCATTTAACGACAGCAGATTTGTTTGGTCTGCCACTTTGGTAATCGTGACTACGATATTGTTAATATTGTTGGCTTTCTCACTAATCACCCCAAGTCTAGAGGCAATGGAATTGGTAGCCTCTGCCAGTTGGCGCATAGTAGATTCCATGCGTAGTAAGTCTTTTTGGCTATCGTTGGCTGCTGTTGTTGTGGTTTGTGACATTGCTGCCACTTCTTCCATAGTTTTGACTAGTTCTCTAGAGGTGGCAGTTATTTCTTTGGCTGCTGCTGTCACTTCGTTAGTAGAAGCTACCTGCTCAGTAATTGTTGCTTCTAGTTGCTTACCTGATGCTGCTATTTGGGTAGCTGAGGAAGTAGCTTGTATACCAGACTGCTGTACCTGACGGATCAGAGTATTTAAATTCTGAGTCATGCTCTGGAAAGCTTTGAGAAGCTGCCCAACCTCATCTTTACTGTTGGATGTTCCTTCAATCACAGTTTGTGTTAAATCACCAATAGAAATTTTTTCTGCTGCTTGTACAGCTCTAGAAATTCTAGCTCCTAAAAATTGGGCAATTAAAAACGTAGCAAGAGTAGCAATAAATAAAGATAATATTGAAGCAATAACCGCGGCTAAACTCAAGAAAGCTATAGAAGATTTTGTTGAAGCAATATTTTTTTCTAATATCTCTTTTTCTGTTGCGTCAAACTCTTTCCCAATTTCCTCAAAATCAAGAATTATAACATTTGTTTTCTGAAAAAAATCTTGTAGCGCATCTTTGTTATTGCTTATATCAAAATTTAAATTAACTATTTCTTCTTTAAGTGAGTTGTATGTTTCATAAAATTGTTGTATTTTTTTTAACTTTTCTTTTTGTCTTACATCTTCAGCTATATTAATTGCTTGTTCCAGCCCTTCCTGAAACTGTTGCTGATCTTTTAGATATAAATCTAGAGCATCCTTATTAAATCGAGGATCAATTACATAGCGACGAACTCGTCGATCCATATTCAGTATGCTAAGGTGCATACGGTTTTGTTCTGTAAGAGCTATCTGTGAAGCATTAACTTGTTTAAATGTCTGTCCTATTTGATTAGAATTCAAATAAACCATGCCACTAAAACTAATCATTAAAACTGTTGGTATAGAAAAGCCTAGTAAGGTTAAATCTTTAATTTTCCAGTTGGCAATCATGTTATTTTCCTCATTGTTGATTAAATTTATTCTTAAACCTAAGCTAAGTTTTTCGTTTTGGAAATAAATTATAGTAAGTAAAAAAAATAAATATGATAAATATCAGTCCAAGTAATGCCTGTATAAAAAGCTCTTGAACTGCAAACCAAATTATTGAAATTACCTGCCGCCAGCATGGATTGAGTACAAGGCAATAAAAATGCCTGTATGTGCAGAGTTCCCACGCTAGGTAAAAGACAAACAACCTGTAAATAAACAATAAAAAACTACAAGTTTCTTTACGGTTGGGTGAGTGCCTTTATACCTTAGTTCACAAATGATTTTGGAGCCTGTGGATACGCTGCCAGAGGAGATTGGCACCAGCTACATCTCCCTGATGTTCTTTCAGTAATGCTAAATGGGTAAGCGCTTCTTCTTGGGTAGGTTGCAAATAGATTGCTTTTTGGAAAGATTCTGCGGCTTGTTGATTCTGACCGATCGCTTGTTGTGCTTGACCAAGCAGGACATAGGCCTCAACACTAATTCGATTTTGGCTGAGATAGTCGTTGCACAGTTGAATCGCTTCATTTAAGCAGCCTTGATTAGCTAGCGCTTTGGCTTGTTCTAACAAGTCTGGTGTGGAATCTGGAAGGATCTGATTTGTATTAGTTTTGGCAACTGGCTGTTGTGTTTGGGATTTGGACAGTTGAGGAGGTCTTTTATCTGCGATTGCTTGTTTTCGGGGATCTGGATGCTTTTTGGCTGAATGACGAGAAATACTTACCTTTCTATAAGCAAATGCTAACGAGTGTGGAACTGCCACAAACTGCGAGTTGAATAGTACACCGGCTTCTGCATGTCCGACAAACAACAAACCAGTTTGGCTTAATAATTTTTCTATAACGCTAATGGTGCGTTCTTTGGTATCGCGGTCAAAGTAGATTAACAGGTTACGGCAGAAGATAACATCGTAAGGCGCTGTTCCAGCCAGAAAATCTGGATTGACTAAGTTTCCTTGGCTAAAATTCACCATATGTCTTACTTGTTCACTCAATTGATATCCGGCTGGAGTTGCCTGGAAATAGCGAGCTTGAAAGGAGGGTGAACAACCACGAAACGAGTATTGGTCATAAATTGCTCGTTGGGCAGTTGCAAGACACTTGTTGCTAATATCAACTGCATCAATGTGGATGTTTGCTACATTCAATCCTGACTCTAAGGCGGCGATCGCAATCGAATATGGTTCTTCACCGGTTGAACAAGGCACACTCAAAACCCGCAATACGCGCTGCGATTGATTTGGCAACCACTCAGAGATGGCATATTGCTGCAAAAATTTAAATGACTCTGGTTCTCGCAAGAACCAAGTTTCAGGAACAATCACACTGTCAATTAGTGCTTGCCATTCTTGACTAGATTCTTCTAAGTGCCTTAAGTAGCTTGCTATATCTGTTATTCCACAATCTGCCATCCGCCGATCAATAGCTCTAGCGATCGCACCAGAGCCAATTGAAGAGGCATCTAAACCAATCTTCCGTCTTAATAAAGCTTCGCCCTCAGAATATGTCATTTGTTCAGCGATGCTTGATTGCTTATGGTAAAGGCTGTAGCAGGAGTAAACAATGTCAAGAAATTGAGTTTCCCTGACTTTCGGGCAAGAAATAAACTTGCTCAGACTCTGATAACAAATACTCAGTGCGAAGGCACTGAATCATACCTTGGTTATCTACGATCATCTTACCCAAGTAGGGCACTGCACTCATCTGGACATTGACATCCACTAAATCAACATCAGCTTTATGTAAAGTTTCTACAACTCGTTCTGCCATCAATCCCAAAATATAAGAAGCTTGCTGTTCTGAGGCGGTATCGCGCTTATTACCCCAATAGTTGATGAGGATGATTCGAGTACTTAAATAATCACGACTGCTTTTACCGTGCATCAACTGGCATAAATCAATTACTGGTACAATCTGTCCCCGATAGTTAAAAATACCAGCAAAATAATCAGGTTTATGGGGAAGGGTTCTAAGGCTGACGAGGGGTATTACTTCTAGCACTTGATCGCTGGCTAGCGCGTAACGTTCATTCTCGATACAGAACAGCAACATTAACATCAATTTACCTCACCCAGGCTGCAAAAAAGTATTTTCCCTCTCAAGATAGCCCCATGATCCCGAAAGTGAGAACCCTATTTTCGTTAAGATGTCTGTCTCAATTAATGATTCTAAAAACTAGATGTTAATTCGCTCAGAGTTTTAGGGAACTTTATTATTAGAAATTTAGAGACTTATACCTCCAGGCATGAATATACTATGTTCTATAACCTATTTCGTGAGCCTAATCCCAAATCTCCAACTCCATTCGAGCGAGATATTGAGGCTTTAGTTCAAACCCTTAAAGAAAAAGTTACTGAGATTTATCAAAAAAATCCACCTGATTCTTGTATAGGAATGTGGATATATGGAACGAAACTTGAAATTCAAAATACTCTTGAAAACCAAGGAATGTTAATATTTAAAAATTCTGCTGATCTAATAGTCAAAAAGTATAGTCATAGCCTGAAAGAAGGAGAACCTAAGAATATTGATGAGGTCTCTGAATATCTCAAACAACAGGCAAATAATAACTATAGCAAATCTAAAAATCTTGCTGTTGAAGTGAATATATGGATTAATGATATTCAATTAGCTTCAAAAAGTGAGAATTTAGATGAGGTTTTGAGGGTAATTGAAAGTTTAGAAATTAGAGTTAGTGATTTTAAGAAGAAAAAAGCTCTAGATTATTTCCAATGAAATTAACCTGAAATTTAGTTAAATAGAAGAGTGCATTAAATAATTAATAATACAATAATCTCAATTAATGCACTCTTCTTTACGCCTTTGCGCGAAACTAAAACTCAGCATTCTGCGGTGTACGTGGGAAGGGAATAACATCCCTAATATTTCCCATACCTGTCATAAATTGCACCAAACGTTCAAAACCCAAGCCAAAACCAGCGTGGGGAACAGTACCGAAACGACGCAAATCAAGATACCACCACAAATCTTCTGGCTTCATACCTTGTGCCGCTACGCGGCGTTCTAGGACATCTAAGCGTTCTTCCCGCTGGGAACCGCCAATAATTTCACCGATTTTAGGTGCAAGGATATCCATTGCCCGGACAGTTTTTTCGTCGTCGTTCAAGCGCATATAAAACGCTTTAATTTGGGCTGGATAATCTGTAACGATTACAGGTTTCTTAAAGAGTTGTTCTGCCAAGTAGCGTTCGTGTTCTGATTGTAAATCTAAGCCCCAACTGACGGGATATTCAAATTTAAAATCAGCTTTTTCCAAAAGTGCGATCGCATCCGTGTAAGTTAGACGCTCAAATTGATTATTAATAATATTTTCGGCGGTTGCTAAAACAGTATTGTCAATACGTTGATTAAAAAATTCCATGTCTTCTGGGCATTTTTCCAACACATATTGAAAAATGTGTTTGAGAAACGCCTCAGCTAAATCCATATCGCCTTCTAGGTCGCAAAAAGCCATTTCCGGCTCAACCATCCAAAATTCTGCTAAGTGGCGCGAAGTGTTGGAATTTTCTGCACGGAAGGTAGGGCCAAAGGTATAGACGTTACTAAACGCCATCGCCATGACTTCCGCTTCTAACTGACCGCTAACTGTTAAATATGTGGGTTTACCAAAAAAGTCTTGGCTGTAATCTATTGCTTGGTTCTCTGTGCGGGGAATATTTTTTAGATCCAAGCTGGTGACGCTAAATAATTCTCCTGCACCTTCGCAATCGCTAGCAGTGATGATGGGTGTGTGTACCCACAAAAAGCCTCTTTCTTGGAAAAATTGGTGAATTGCGGTAGAACAAGCATTTCTGACGCGGAAAACTGCACCAAAGGAATTAGTACGTGATCGCAAATGTCCAATAGTTCGCAAAAATTCAAAGGAATGACGTTTCTTTTGCAGTGGGTATGTTTCGGGATCAGCTTCACCGTAGACTTTCAGGGTTTCTGCTTTCAGTTCAATGCGCTGTCCTTTACCTTGCGAAGCAACCAAAACTCCAGTAACTTCTATCGCCGCACCTGTATTTAAATTTTTCAATATAGCTTCGTAGTCTGGCAAATCCTGATTAATCACGACTTGCAAATTAGCTAGTGATGAGCCGTCATTGACTTCAATAAAAGCAAAACCTTTAGACTCGCGTTTTGTCCGCACCCAGCCTTGAACCAAGAGGGACTCATCAGGTTGACCACTTCGCAATATTTCTGCAATCCGTCGATTTACCATATTTACCCAGCACAGGACTTTAATATCCAGCCTATGATAACGCCCATTCCACCAAAGCGGACGGCTTGCCAGAAAGGTTTTTTGAGGCTACCCCAAGAAAATAACTGGCTTTCTAAGTTTATTTCTAGCATTTCTAACTGCTGTTTAATGTGCCGTAATTCTGCTTTGATTTCTGGCGTTGGATATTTATTTTGCTGCAATTCGCGGCGACGCTGTTGCCATTGTGCCTTTTGTTCGCGATCGCTTTGTATTTGGTTGTAGCGTTCTTTTAAAGATAAAAGCGATCGCTCTACTTCTTCTAATTCTTGTTCAAATTCTGGTTCGGGATTTCCTGCTGGCGGTTGTGGTTGTTTAGGCGGCTTCATTTACAAGTAGTAAACTAAGATTAAAAGCGAGTTTGCCACTTATATTTAGCTTTTTTGGCAGCTAATGGCAACGACGCCAGCCTTTTGATTTTACTAACGCGACAAAGCACTCTTTAGCTCACTCAGCACTCAGGACTTAGTATCATGTCTCAACCTACCGAGTTGCCTAAAACAACTCAACTGAATGAACTTAGCACTTTGGAACTAGCCCAAGCACTGATGGAGAGACTAAGCATTTCTCCTAACGATTGGCATCGCCTCAAGTCTAACCGCAATTCTCGTGCCAATGAACAAGCCGCCGCCGCTATTGTATTTCTCCTGAAGAATCAGCCACAGGAAGCTCTCGCCAGATTAGAACAGGCTGCTGGTTGGTTAGATCGCTCTATTTCTGCTCCCCCTTGTCCAACTCACGGTCATCAGGGAACAGGGGCTAGGGATTAGGGATTGGGGATCGGGGATTGGGAAGCAGAGGGGCAGGGAGCAGGGGAGGTAGCAACTCAGAACTCAGCACTTTGCTATACCCAGTCCCAATACCCAATATCTCATCCCTTACCGCCGCAGAGACAAGCGAGGCCGATTTTCTAATAATTTACAAAGCCTTAATTCTGTGCCTTTGCGGTTCCACTCTACCTGATCAAAGATTTGATGCAGAAGGCATAAACCGCGACCACTTTCCGCTTCATCTGGTGGGAGATAGTCTGTGGGATCAGTGGGATCACTGGGATCGGCATCACAAGTAGATTCAGACGAGGGCAGAAAGCCGCTGCCTTGGTCTGATATTACCCACCAATATTGATTATCTATTAACGAAAAACGCACTACAACTCTTTTACTAGGATCAAGATTATTGCCATGTTTCGCTGCATTGACTAAGGCTTCTTGAAGTCCTAGGCGCAGCTCTGCTTGCAATTTGGCTGGAATTTCTGCCAACAGAAGGTCTAATATCGGACATAAATAGAGAGTTGAGGCGAAACTGATCGTACCCCAATAACGTCCAACCGGACGGAGCGAAATGGTAATCACAAGAGAAACCCCATAGCTTTCAGTTAGCTAGACATCAGTTTGCTGTTACAGGCACCCTGATAAAAATTGAGGTGGTCATGCTGCCTTCAAACTTGCGTCTTTAAAACTAAATTTTGAAAATGCTGGGGAGCATTGACTCGGTTTATGAGCTTGGATAGCTTAATATTTAAAACGGCTGGCAAGAACTTTTTAAGCTAGTTAGCAACTTAAGAGAAACCTAGAATTTGAAACAGCATTATCATGTTCTGTGTGTTAGCCGATTTCTACTTTAAACAATCGCATTCATCTTTTTTGGAGCCTATGCAACTTCGATTTTTTAAATGAATTTAAATCTATTTTTAGCTTAATTCAATTTTAGCATTTTTACTATGCACTAGACTACAAATTTCAAATTTGAGTTTTTGTAAAGGACGCATTACCCCTATCTAACTGTGATAACACAAGGAATGCGGCTGCTTCCACATGAGCGGTTTGGGGAAAAAAATCAGCGGGTTGAACCCGTGTGAGATTATACAGCCCATCTTGACACAGTAATTTGAGGTCACGAGCAAGGGTGGCTACTTTACAGCTGACGTAAACAATCCGAGATGGTTTCACTTGCCGTAAAGTGTCAATGACAGTGCGATCGCATCCCTTGCGGGGCGGATCAAGTAAGACCACATTTGGTATAGTACCCATCTGTGGCAGCAAACTCTCAACGGCCCCTACTTGAAATGTGACATTTTTGATTCCATTGCGTTGGGCATTTAAAATTGCTTGTTGTACAGCCTCTGGTTGTACTTCTATTCCTGTCGCTTGCTTTACTTGTTTTGCTAAAGGCAAAGTTAAAGTGCCAATACCGCAATAGGCATCAACTAGTATTTCATGTCCTTGGAGATTGAGTTCTGACTGAATTACCTCTAACAGTGCTTCGGCGGTTTCAGTATAAACTTGGAAAAATGTATCTGGGCGGACTTGAAATTCCAATCCAGCAAATTTTTCATGTAAATAAGGCATTCCCGCAATACAACGAGTTTCGCTGCCAAAGATTGCATTTGTGCGATCGCGATTGCGATTTAACGACACACCCACCAACTGCGGATAGCGTTTTAACCACTCCTGCGCTTGATTTTCAATTCCTGATAAATTCCAGTCCTTGACGATTAAAGTCAGCAATATTTCTCCAGTACGTCTGCCAATGCGTAAACCGAGGTGACGAACTTGCCCTTGGTGGCGTTGTTCATCATAAATTTGCCAACCCCGCTTTTGGATATCCTGCTTAACTTCTGCAAGTATTGGATTTAATCTTGAGTCTTGCACTGGGCACTGATTCAAGTTAATTAATTGGTGGCTAGCTTTTTGGTAGTACCCAGTTTGTACTTGTCCTGTAGCAGATTTGCCTAGAGGATAGGTAGCTTTGTTGCGATATCCCAAAGGTGAGGCTGCTACAAGCACTGGGTCTACTGGCGGTTGGATAAAACCACCAATGCGTTCTAGAGCTTGCATAACTTGATTGCGCTTGGCTATTAACTGAAACTCATAGTCAATATGCTGCCACTGGCAACCACCACACTTATCAGCGACAATGCAACTCGGCCGACTCCGATGCGGCGATGGTTGCAATAATTCCTGAAGCTTGCCGTGGGCGTAGTTGGGTTTGACGTGTACCAAACGGACAATCACGCGATCGCCTGGTACAGTATCAGGAACAAATACTACGCGCTCATTTGAGCGTCCTACACCATCGCCCGTATCACTCAGGTCTGCGATCGTAACTTCAATTAATTCACCCTGCTGCCAAACTTTATTAGTCATTAGTCAATTGTCAGTTGTCAGTTGCTAGTTGTTATTCTGCTCATCCCCTCTACTCCCCTACTTCCCTCATATCCCTTTATTTGTGTACCTCAGACTCGTTAAACTAGCAAATAATATTTCACGTGATTACAATAATCATGACTGTAATTAGCCAAGTAATTCTCAAAGCCGACGACGAACTGCGTTACCCCAGCAGTGGCGAACTCAAAAGTATCCAAGCCTTTTTGAAGACCGGCGCACTACGGACGCGGATTGCCGCTACCTTAGCTGAGAACGAAAAGAAAATTGTTCAAGAAGCAACTAAGCAGCTATGGCAGAAGCGTCCTGACTTTATCTCCCCTGGTGGGAACGCTTACGGCGAACGTCAGCGTTCTTTATGTATCCGTGACTTTGGCTGGTATTTGCGTCTGATTACCTATGGCGTACTTGCTGGTGACAAAGGGCCAATTGAAAAAATTGGTTTGATTGGCGTGCGGGAAATGTACAATTCATTGGGCGTTCCCGTGCCTGGGATGGTAGAAGCTATCGCTTCCCTGAAAAAAGCCTCCCTTGACTTACTAAGTGCAGAAGACGCTGCTGAAGCAGCACCTTACTTTGATTACATTATTCAAGCGATGTCTTGATACAAAGTGTGTGCTGGTTGATTAGCGGTCTTTTTGTCTCCCAAAATGAGTGCCAACTATGAGCGCTCAAGATTCATAACATTTCTAATTTGATCATACCTTCCCCACACATGGTAGTGGCTCTGGCAAAATCTATGTCAAGTTACTAACCATCTGTGGGGAAATTTTATGGACATTGAAGGGTAAGCGAGGACAAGGGGATAAAGGGAATTATATTTTTCTTCTTGTTAACCAAAGGAAGGCATCGGAGCCACTGCGGTCTTGGGGTTTCCACAAGTAGAGCAAGTGACGTCGCAGAAGGCAGAAAGTTTAAAAATAAATCCTTCCTCTGCCACTTTCTTTTCAAGCCCCTAAATTTATGAGCAAAAGTAAAAAAATGTATTTTGAGACGCGCAGTGAGCCCAATCCTAAAGAAGAGTTTCCCTCCGTAGGGAACTGGCGCTCGCGCAGCGTACCCGTAGGATTCACCCGAAGGGCGCAAAAAATACAGCATTCTTGTTCACATAGCTGCCATCTGCCTTCTACTTAGAACTCAATAAAAACAAAAAGCCGACAGTCTTTTATCAAAGGCTGCCAGCAATTAGTATGTTCCCTATTAATGACTCGGCTAGAGTTCAGTTATACGTAATTATGGCAGTTTGCGAATTATCCAGAGAAGATCTTAATCAAGAGTAATAGTGATTTTCATCACTTGATCGTTAGAGCCAAATTAGATTTGCCTGACATAGGCAAAACCACATTATTACCCAAGGAACTGTAACCCACGTTACAAAGTCAAATTTTATATAAATACGAATTTGTCTAATTAAAAATGCATCTTCATCTTGTAAAACTTCTAGCTGGGACAATTCTGCTAGCAACATCCTTGGGTTGCGCCAAGCCACCCCAGAACCAATCATCCTCAGGCAATACTGTCACGGCTACACCTACTGCAATCGAGACCATTTCTCAGTCAACAACCACCAAACCAGCCACCAAAACTGCCTTTATTAGTATTGAAGGAGAAAAAACTCCCGTTACACTGAGACTTTATGATCAATCCAGGGATTTGTTTACTACCTACTTTCCCGAAAAAGATTTTCTGGCTGAAGGAGGTAGTTCTGGTGAAGGCACAGGAGCTAGATTTATTGCTAATTTTGGTGGCAAGAAAAATGAAAATGTATATGTCCACCTTGCCTTTCTGAATAATTTCAAAACTCTAGGACAGCTAAGAAGCTTTGTAAACGCTAAAAATGGTCTGATTGCATCTAATGGTTGGCGAATTGTCAGCCGTACTCAAACAGCCCCCTATCGTTGGGCAAAAGAAAAGATTGTTTTTAGTAAAGGAAAAAACATTGTAGGTAATCTATACCTGGGTCAACAAAATGGCAAATCTTTCTATGTAATTACCCATTATCCAGTAGAATACGGCGATGGATTTCCACCAAGAGCAGACTTAATTTTACAGAATCTGCAAGTTAATCGTTAAATAAATAATGCAGCAAAGTTGGTTTAACGACAAATGAGTGTATTAACACCCATTTGTTTCAAATTAAACAGAGGTGTTAAGTGCGATTGGTAGTGTTTGAAGAGGGTTCGCATATTAAATTTTGTAAAGTTTGTGCTAATGGTAGTTGAGAGCAATTACCAGAGTTGATTGCTAACAAATTAGATTTATCTAACATAATAACCAGACTCAGCGGTAATTATTTGAGAGTTTACTGATTGATAAATTTAACGCTAATCAGTAGATTTTAAATCCAGATGACCTTAATATAATTCTCATTTAATCCAAAACATTGGTGATGTTAGTTTAAGTTGGGAATTAATTATGAATCAACTAAAAGCTTACACCTTAGCGTTTTTATTGACTGGATTTGTTTTTACCCAACCGAGTCGTGCTGCTGAATTACCATCTCTTTCAGCACAGATTAAAGAAGTAGTACAGTGGTTTACTGGCAAATTTGATAATGTGAACCAAGTAGCGACTAATCCTTCAGTACCACTCATTACTATGACAAATTGTCAAGTGCAGCTAGATGGTAATAGTGGGACAGGTGAAACTCAAAATGTTTATTTGGAACAGCAAAGTCCAGTATTCAACCGGGTACGCTTTTATTCCTTCGGATTAGGCAGTGGTGCTATAGACTTAGGCATTCGTAGCTTTATCAATTCAAGCAGTTTGAGTGGACTTTGCGATCGCCCTGTATCGCAAAGAATTATTAGCCAAAATAATCTTGCTGCTGCTGTTTGTAGTCTGGATCTCATCTATGAGCAGAATCGCTATGTTGGGAATAATGCACCAACAGGTTGCCCAACCAGTACTGGCGGTAAGGTAGTATCCAGCGTCTCAATTCAAGCCAACAGTATCAATTCGTTAGACCAGATTTTTAGCAGCAGTGGTCAGTTGCTGGTAAATACCCCCATTGAATTTCGGCGGATACCAACAGTTCCTGAGTCTTCACCTTTAGCTGGATTAGTAATTGCAGGTGCTGGCTTGGCCTTTTTGCGACGGAGAAAGCAAGCGAGAGTGTTGATGATTAAATCAGTGAACAGTAGACAGTCATGACAAATGAAGGGGTTACCATGCACCCCTCATATTTTGGATATTTGATTGAATAAGATAATAGCGATCGCTATTAAGTATTTTGTAGGAATACTAGATTGGGAGTAACGATGCTAGGAGAACAAAAACACAATAATTATTTATCAGAAGCAGAAAGCCGTTTACGTCAACTTTCTCCTGAACGCTTGCGAGTAGCAGTAGCTTTTCTAGCTTATTTGCAAGAAACTACAGAAAATCATGTAAAGGAGGAACTAATGAGCATTCCTGGTTTTGCCGCATCTTTTCATAACACTGAAAAAAGCCAAGACAAGCTAGAGGAAACAGCCTCAAACCAATTTGCCGAGGATGCAGAAGTATGGCAGGCTTATTTAGCTTCTGAAAAAAAATGGGAAGAGGTATATCGCCGCCTTGCAGACTCCTAGATTTCTTTCTAATTCTCAGGTTATCAAGATTCACGAACGCCAAATTGAGATATTTGGCGGTACTGCTGGTATCAGAGACGAAGGCTTACTAGATTCAGCTTTAGCTCAACCTCAAACTACCTTTGGCGGCGAACTTCTTCATCCTACTATTCATGAGCAAGCAGCAGCTTACCTCTACCATCTGGCAATGAACCATCCCTTTATTGATGGCAATAAGCGCACTGCATTCGCTGTGATGGATACCTTTATCACCTTAAACGGCTATACTTTGAATTTGTCAGTAGAGGAAGCTTACAACTTGGTGATTCGAGTAGTGCAGCGGGAAATTTCCAAAGAAGAATTATCTACATTCCTTCAACTGCATCTACAGAGCAATTAAATCGATAGAATAATGCTCTGTCCTTTTGGTGCATTAGTTCCATGACCGCCAAATCTGCTCCCTTTTCCTCCCAAGAAATAGCCGCCGAAGGTATTAAGCCAGAAGAATATGAAGAAATTGTCCGACGGTTAGGGCGACATCCCAACAAAGCTGAATTGGGAATGTTTGGGGTGATGTGGTCAGAGCATTGCTGTTATAAAAATTCACGACCTTTACTCAAGCAGTTTCCCACAACGGGGCCCCGCATACTTGTAGGGCCTGGTGAAAATGCTGGTGTTGTAGATTTAGGCGACGGGTTGCAACTTGCTTTTAAGATTGAATCCCATAACCACCCTTCAGCTGTTGAACCATTCCAAGGAGCTGCAACAGGAGTAGGAGGTATCCTCAGAGATATCTTTACAATGGGGGCGCGTCCGATTGCTCTCTTAAATTCGCTGCGTTTCGGTTCTTTAGAAGATGGAAGAACACAAAGACTTTTCCAAGGTGTGGTAGCTGGTATAAGCCACTACGGTAATTGTGTAGGTGTACCAACTGTTGGCGGCGAAGTCTACTTTGACCCTGCTTATTCTGGCAATCCCCTGGTGAATGTCATGGCATTGGGATTGATGGAAACTTCAGAAATCGTCAAATCAGGAGCATCTGGTTTAGGCAACCCCGTGCTATATGTTGGTTCCACCACCGGACGTGATGGCATGGGAGGAGCGAGTTTTGCTAGCGCAGAATTGAGTGATGAATCAATAGATGACCGTCCAGCCGTGCAAGTTGGCGACCCCTTTTTAGAAAAGTCTCTAATTGAAGCTTGTTTGGAGGCGTTTAAAACCGGTGCGGTTGTCGCTGCACAGGATATGGGTGCTGCTGGGATCACCTGTTCAACATCGGAAATGGCAGCCAAAGGCGGTGTAGGCATTGAACTAGATTTAGATAAGATACCCGTGCGAGAAACAGGGATGGTTCCCTATGAGTACCTACTTTCAGAATCTCAAGAACGGATGCTGTTCGTTGCCCATAAGGGACGTGAGCAAGAGTTAATTGATATTTTTCACCGTTGGGGACTACAAGCTGTTGTCGCTGGGACAGTAATTGCTGACCCGATTGTGCGGATTCTCTTTCAAGGTGAAGTTGCAGCAGAAATTCCTGCTGATGCTTTGGCAGAGAATACCCCTTTATATCACCGAGAATTATTAGCTCAACCGCCAGAATATGCTCAAAAAGCTTGGGAATGGACTCCTGAGTCTTTACCACCCTGTACCGCTGCTGGCATCGAAATTCAAGGCAGGCTACAAAGTTGGAATGATATCCTATTAACTTTACTTGATACACCAACGATCGCATCTAAAAACTGGGTATATCGTCAGTATGACCATCAAGTACAAAACAATACTGTAGTACTACCTGGCGGTGCTGATGCCGCTGTGGTGCGTTTACGTCCGCTGGAAGAAATCCCCAATTTAAAATCCAAAATCGGAAATTTACAATCAGCTGTTGCAGCGACAGTAGATTGCAATCCTCGATACGTCTACCTTGATCCCTATGAAGGAGCTAAGGCAGTAGTAGCAGAAGCTGCCCGGAATCTTAGCTGTGTGGGCGCAGAACCGCTAGCGGTGACAGATAACCTCAATTTTGGTAGTCCAGAAAAACCGATTGGTTACTGGCAATTAGCAGAAGCTTGTCGCGGTTTGGCTGAAGGTTGCCGTGAATTGGCAACGCCTGTGACTGGAGGCAATGTTTCCCTTTATAATGAAACCCTCGATTCTCAAGGCAACCCACAACCCATTTATCCCACTCCTGTTGTCGGTATGGTGGGGTTGATTCCTGATGTTAGTCAAGTTTGTGGACAAGCTTGGCAAGGAGTTGGTGATGTAATTTATCTTCTTGGATGGTCTGTGTCATTCAAAAATACTTTAGGAGCATCTGAGTATTTAGCAACTGCCCACGGCGTAATTGCAGGCAAACCACCACGAGTTGATTTTGACTTAGAACGTCGTGTCCAGAAAGTTTGCCGTGAAGGAATTCGTGCAGGTTGGGTACGTTCAGCTCATGATTGTACTGAGGGAGGATTAACTATTGCTGTAGCAGAATGTTGTATTGCTGGCAACCTCGGCGCTCAAATCCAGTTGCAAACTTCTGTCAATCAATCACAACGCCTTGATGAAGTGCTATTTGGCGAAGGTGGTGGGCAAATCATCATTTCTGTGGCGTCTGAACACCAAGAGATTTGGGAATCATACTTAAAGGAACATTTAGGGCAACAATGGCAAAAACTAGGCACGGTTGCTAATTCTAATGTTGGTTTGGAAGTTTTAACTTCTGATAATCAATTCTTAATCAAGGTTAGCATTGAAGAGATTAGCGATCGCTATTCCCATGCGATCGCAAGGCGTCTAGACATTCAAACTACTACCCCTAGTTAAGTCGTAAAATCCCCCCTACCCGGATCATTAGCGTCAATTAGCATAATTACGGTACTGTTTTAATAGATGGTTAAAGTTTTATTAAGAGAACTGCAATTATCCATTAAATAATCCCAGTGACTTGACACCCCCACCAGGAGCAAAGTTAGCATGATTCCCTACCATTCCGTCACTTCGGATGACTACCCCGAAAAGACTAATAATTCAGTTAATAGTGATGAAAATCGTCCAGACAAGCCAGAAGAAGCCTGTGGTGTTTTTGGCGTCTATGCGCCAGGAGAAGACGTTGCAAAACTGACCTATTTTGGATTGTACGCACTCCAACACCGGGGTCAAGAATCAGCTGGCATTGCTACCTTTGAGGGTACACAAGTACATCTGCATAAAGATATGGGCTTGGTGTCTCAAGTCTTTAATGAGTCCAACTTGAATCATTTGCCTGGTAGTCTAGCCGTTGGGCACACTCGTTATTCCACTACGGGTTCTAGCCGCAAAGTGAATGCCCAGCCTGCTGTTGTCGAAAGCCGCTTAGGTTCATTAGCTCTTGCACATAATGGTAATTTAGTCAATACTGTGCAGTTGCGCGAAGAATTACTGAAGAGCGAATGTAACTTAGTGACAACAACCGACTCAGAAATGATTGCATTTGCGATCGCTGAAGAAGTGAATGCTGGTGTAGATTGGTTAGAAGGTTGTATTCGAGCATTTCGCCGCTGTCAAGGAGCCTTTAGTTTAGTAATAGGTACTCCTGAAGGCATTATGGGTGTGCGTGATCCCAATGGTATCCGCCCTTTAGTAATTGGTACTTTGGCTGGTAATCCTGAGCGTTACGTACTAGCTTCTGAAACTTGTGGCTTAGATATCATTGGAGCCGATTATGTACGGGATGTGAACCCAGGTGAGTTAGTTTGGATTACTGAAGCAGGTTTGACTTCTTACCAATGGCATCAACAGTCCCAGCGCAAGCTTTGTATTTTTGAGATGATTTACTTTGCCCGTCCTGATAGCATCATGCACAACGAGAGTTTGTACAGCTACCGGATGCGATTAGGACGACAACTAGCGGCAGAATCTGCTGTTGATGCTGATATGGTCTTTGGCGTTCCCGATTCTGGTATCCCAGCTGCCATCGGTTTTTCTCAAACTTCTGGCGTTCCTTACGCTGAAGGATTGATTAAAAACCGCTATGTTGGGCGCACCTTTATTCAGCCAACGCAAACTATGCGTGAGTCAGGTCTCCGCATGAAACTCAACCCCCTCAAAGATGTGCTAGTGGGTAAACGGGTAATTATCGTAGATGATTCGATTGTCCGAGGAACCACCAGCCGAAAATTAGTCAAAACTTTGCGTGATGCGGGTGCAGTAGAAGTACATATGCGAATTTCCTCCCCGCCAGTAACTCACCCCTGCTTTTATGGCATCGATACAGATAGCCAGGATCAGCTAATTGCGGCTACTAAATCAGTAGAAGAAATTGCCAAGCAGTTGGAAGTAGACACCCTCGCCTATCTCAGTTGGGAAGGAATGTTACAAGCGACCAGAGAAGACACCAACAGTTTCTGTTCTGCCTGCTTCACTGGAGATTACCCCGTTTCTATTCCTGAGCAAGTGAAGCGTTCTAAGTTGATATTAGAAAAGGTAGTGGTGTAGGAACTGGGGTCTGGGGATTGGATACTGGGAAATTTTCCTCATCCATTATCCCCTATCCCAATATCTGCTCAGGCTAGAATTGGTAAATTCCCTAACACAAATGGTTTATGAACCAGCCAATAAGTGAGAGAGTGCGCTGGACAACAACCGACTTAAAGTTGTTTCCAGATAACGGCAACCGTTATGAAATTATCGACGGGGAATTGTTTGTGACGAAAGCACCTCACTGGAAGCATCAAAAAACTTGTGTCAGAATTAGTGCTGCCTTAGATAGCTGGTCACAAACTACTGGTTTAGGAGAAGTTGTAATTGCTCCAGGCATAATTTTTGGTGATGCTGATAATGTAATTCCAGATGTTGTCTGGGCTAGCAATGAGAGACTAGCTGGACTGTTAGATGAGGCTGGGCATTTGACTGCTGCACCAGAATTGATAGTAGAGGTGCTATCTCCCGGTAGTGAGAATGAAAAACGGGACAGAGAACTCAAACTTAAGCTCTACTCGTCAAGGGGTGTCAGGGAATACTGGATTGTAGATTGGCGTCAGCAACAGGTGGAAGTTTATCGACGCGAACAAACAATTTTGAAGTTAATTGCTACCTTATTTAATGGTGATGAATTGAACTCACCACTATTACCTAATTTTAGTTGTGCGATCGCTCGCTTGTTTTCTTAACTGTGCTGTAAGAACTCAACTTTGGGTAATAGAGGATCACTAACAATGCCCATACCACTAAAACCCCAGCGTTTGAGCAAACTGCCTACTTGTGTACCAGGAATAGATTCCACAGCAAAGCGGTTTGCTACCTCTGCGGCATGGGTGTTGAGATAGCTTAAAGCATCAAAGCTTTCCCGAAACAATAACAGATAACCCGATGCTTCAGCGTTCGGACGAGCTGTGAGATAACGACCATCAGATTTTGAGCGCACCAAGTAATAGACTTCAGACAGCATGGAGTGAGGGAGTGGGGGAGTGCTGATAAATGTAAGTTTTTTAGATTTTGCGTTTTGAACAACGCCGGGACGCGGAAGGGGAGAAATTTCCGAACGAAAAAATAAGCTTTTTCCGACTGAATTTGAAAAAACTACACCTGTGAGGTGGGGGAGCAGGGAAGAAAGAATAACTAATGCCCAATGCCCAATGCCCCATGCCCAATGCCTAATTTAGATTTTCTAGGCGAATGCGTGGATCAGCAGCCTTCAACAACAAGTCAGCGGCTAAGTTGCCCACAATTAACAGTACTGCGCCCATGACCAAGCTTGCCATTAATAAATACAAATCTTGCGCTTGTAAAGCTTGTAAAGTCAACCTTCCTAAACCTGGCCAGTTGAAGAACTGTTCGGCAATGAACGCACCGTTTAATAAACCAGCCAACTCAAAACCCAATAAGGTAATTAACGGGTTGATAGCGTTACGCAGAGCATGAACGTAAATCACACGATTTTCTGGCAGTCCTTTGGCACGGGCTGTTTGGATGTAATCTTGGCGCATAACATCCAATAATTCACCACGAGTAATACGCTGCAAACCAGCAAAACTTGTGATTGAAAGGGCGATCGTTGGTAAAATCATATGCCAAGCGAGATCGAGAAATCTGCCAAACCACGATAGTTCCGAGTGGTTGATGCTAGTCATGCCACCCACCGGGAAAACAGGCGAGGTAACTTGGGCTAAGATGAGTAAAAATAGGGCAGTGATAAAACTGGGGAATCCTTGCCCAGCGTAGCTAATCACCTGTAAAATGCGGTCAGTCGACTTATTTTGCTTAACTGCGGCGATGATACCTAGAGGGATTGCGATCGCCCATGTGAAGATTAAAGAAGCGATCGCCAACAGCAAAGTCGCAGGTATCCGTTCCCATAACAGCGAAGCTACCGAGCGTTGATAAACAAAACTAGTGCCAAAATCTCCTTTTGTCAAGATTCGCCATAGCCACAGCCCTAATTGCTCTGGCCAAGACTTATCCAAACCAAACTGCCGCTTAATTTCCTCAATTCTCTCTGGAGAAATTTTTGGGTTTTGCCGTAGTGTGTCTACATAATCTCCTGGAGCAAGTTGAATAATGAAAAACGACAATGCAGACGCCAAAAATAAAGTCAACAGCGCCTGTAATAGCCTTTTCATTACATAAATAAAAGTCTCACTCGTGACTAGCCTAATTAACCAGTCCCGACTTGTCTCCATGGAAATTCTTGTAGATGTCATAGCAGTTTGTCAGTTATCAGTTGTCAGTTTGTCAAAACCACTAGCCATTGACCATACTAATATTCAATCAAGGAAATAATCGGCACATCTGGCAGATGTTTACGTCCTTGTAAATCTCGTAGTTCGATAATAAACCCAAAGCCCACTAATTCGCAGCCAATGTTTTGCACCAACTTTGCCGTTGCACTTGCTGTTCCACCTGTGGCAATCAAATCGTCCACAATCAAAACTCGGCTACCTGGAGACAAGGCATCCTGATGCACTTCCAAGGAATCTGTACCGTACTCTAAATCATATTCAATTGAGTGAACTGCTGCTGGTAACTTACCTTTTTTGCGGGCAGGAATAAAACCAGCTCCTAATTTATAAGCCAGAGGAGAGCCAAAAATAAATCCCCGCGATTCCATTCCCACGATATAATCCGCCTTTAATTCCATATCTGTGCATCTTTGTGCAAAAAAATCAATAGTATAACGTAATCCCTGAGGATCGCGTAGCAACGTAGTGATATCTCGAAATAAAATTCCGGGTTTAGGAAAATCTGGAATATCGCGTATTAGAGACTTCAAATCCATAAAATTGATATTAGGGATTGGTGAGACAGCGCTCTTGGTAGGGTTTCCAACGCCACTTGCAACAAGAGCGGCTCGCCGCCCAACGCAGTGGCTACTCCGCAGGTGAGTCAGCGTGGTCTTGGGGGTTTCCCCCATGAGCGACTACCCCGAAGGGGTTATCGAAGAGTACCCGCAAGGGTATTGGGTATAGGGTAGCGGGTATTGGGCATTTAGAAAACTCTTTTCTTGTTCCAGTGCTTATTTCCTGTTCCCTAGTACCCAGTCCCTAGACCCCAATTCCCGATACCTGACAAATCGTACACTATAATGTCATACGCTGGGGATCGAAGCGGAAGTTTCGCTAACCATTGACGACGACTTGAATCTAACTCAAGCTAGGGATGGAATTGCACTACCAAATGAGGCTGATACACTTATGTATTAAAAATTGAATTTTAATATAAGGAAACTTTTGAGTAGAAGAAAGAAGCAATGTACATATCACGCAATACTTCTACTGCTACAAGAGTAATGTTTTTGTTTGGCTACTTATCTTAAATTAGTTTTACCTAGTCTGTTGGAACCGCACAAGGTATCTATAGCATGAATGTCTCCGCAAGTTTAACGCCGTTCAACAGTCCAACCTCTCAGTCATTGCCGATGATTCTGGACACCTTACCTG
Source organism: Mojavia sp. (assembly GCF_059505145.1). Lineage (NCBI taxonomy): Bacteria > Bacillati > Cyanobacteriota > Cyanophyceae > Nostocales > Nostocaceae > Mojavia > Mojavia sp. Next base: position 135,035 of record NZ_JCACKA010000018.1, on the reverse strand, counting down.
ATCCGGCGACTGAGGGACAAGGATGCCCCCGAAGAACTCGCGTACAAATCGATCTAATTTTACTGGCTATTGAAGCTTTGGAGCTTGGTGGTTCTGAAGCTATCCTGGCTTTTGCTGAAGAATTAGAGCTAAAAGGAATTATCAAAGATAGGGTAAATTTATGGCGGATGCGTAGCTCTAACCCACTACGAAGAGCGCATATGCGTCGCCCCTTAAGCATTATGGAGGCGAAAGCATTAGTCGTTATTGCTTGTTACATAGCGCGGCGTTTAACAGTTGTCATCCGACAATTATTGATGATCTATCAGCAAATGCATGACAAACAGCTCCCGCTAGAACAAAACTTGCGACTATCTAATTATCTAGAGCGGTTTAGAACGCATTTTAGGAGCAGAATGAGTGCCCGACGTTCTGGCGTACTAGCATTAAGTTCTGATGAAAAATTAGATGAACTGGCTATAAATTTATTGGGACAATTACTATTTTGTACAGGTACTGCTGGAATGCAGCGGTTCTGGATTAGTCTTTTTGACGGTGAAATAGAATGAATATTCAACGTAAGTATAGTCTACCTAATTGTACGTTGCTGTTAGAGGGTTTAAGTGATGCGAGTAGGGCTACACACTTTCAAGAGTTGCGCCCCGAACTGTCAATATTAGTAAATGCGGAATGCTATTTAACTAGCTATAATCAGCCCTTAGTCGGAGGAAGGGAGTTTTTTGAAAGTTTGGTAAGAGCAGTTAGTGCTTATGCTCAAGAATTTTTGAGTAATGTACCAAACCCACAAGCACACAATCAAGACTCAGAGCTAGTAGAGTTACAGAAAATAGATATCAATCGACACAGGTTGATTGTACATTCTGAGCCAGAAGCAGAAGGTTTCAATAACAACCCCAATAGAGAGCCTATTCAAATAGATTTGAATACGGTACAGTTATTTGATTTAGTGGAAGCGGTGGATCAGTTTTTTGCTGATAGCCAAACTTTACCAGAGTTATCACTGGAATTACAACCAGTTGCCAGACGTAGTGGTGTTGCCAGTCAAGCTCTACTCAAGCAGGCAGTACCAGCTGGTATTGGAGTTTCGAGTTTGGCGGTGGCAGCACTTGCCTTAAGCTTCATTCCATCCCCACAGGTACGTCCACCAGAGCCGAAGCCAGAAGACCAAACTAGCTCTACAGCGCCTAATGCTACACCAAGCGCTACTCCGGCTACTGCCCAGTCTCCAGATCCTACATCGGCTGTAACGCCCACTGTCACTCCGACGCCCACGTCTGCTGCAATTACAACACCAACTCCCACACCGACAACTATATCTACATCTACATCTACAGTTAAAGATTTAGAAGCACTTTTAAATACAGTCCCCGAAATTACTGATGCCTCTCAACTACGTGCATTGAATCGCCAAGTATATAACCAAATTAATCCAGCTTGGACTAATCGTTCACTATTCAAAGCGGATTTAGTCTATCGTGTGGGTGTGGCTACGGATGGTGCAATCATCGGTTATAAAGCAGTGAATCACAAGGCAAATGAAGAAGTGGAGAAAACTCCTCTGCCTAATCTACTTTATAATCCTGCTAACCGTAGCTTTGCTAACAACGAACCAATCGCCCAATTTAAAGTAGTCTTAACTAGAACAGGTGTGCTGGAAGTTAGCCCTTGGCGGGGTTACACTAAAACACCAGAAGTTATTGGCAAAAAAATTACTGATGCTAAAACAGTCAAAAATTTAAGCCAGAAGTTTTATACTACAGTTCGCCAAAACTGGGGTGGTACACCTAGCTTTGGAGAATCTTTGAAATATCGGGTCGCAGTCAACAAAAAAGGCGCGATCGCTGATTATGAACCACTCAACCAAGTTGCCTATGATTATTCTAGGGAAACTCCTCTGCCTAAGATGTTACAAGCAGCTTACGGTTCCAATCTAGTGGCTCCAAATAACAAAGAACCTCTTGCTCACTTTCAAGTAGTATTTCAGCCTAGCGGTAAATTAGAAATCACTCCTTGGCGGGGATACCGTTAACAATTCAAAATTCAAAATTCAAAATTCAAAACATTTTCAGTTGGGGATTTAAACCCCCGATTCAAAATAAGGTATGAAGCCTGAGGTTCTCAAAGATTTTTAGTCTTCTACCTTCTAGCTTCTACTTGGTAATTCTACGCATATAATTTCCCCATAACTGAGCTGCTTGAGCGCTACTGCCGGATGTGGGGGAATTATTATCGTTTCCTAGCCAAACGCCAGTAACAAGCCGCCGACTGGGAATAAAGCCGATGAACCACAAGTCAACGTTTTTATCCGTTGTACCAGTTTTACCAGCTTCCCCTAACGCAATAGCAGCACTGCGACCAGTACCTCTTGTAACTACCCCCCGCATCAAACTAGTCATTTCTTGGGCTACTCCAACGGGCAGCACTCGTTTGTTGGCGTCACGATCTTGGTTAAAGGAGTAAATGACACGGCAGGTCTTTAAATCTTTGCGATCGCGGCAATCACTGCTGTCTAAAATTCGGCTAATTGCATGGGGAGGATTCCACACACCGCGATTGGCAATTGCACCAAAAGCACCAGTCATCTCCAAAACATTGACCACACTTTGACCCAACACTAAGCCGGGAACTGGATCGAGCGCTGATTTTATCCCTAAACGTTGCGCCATTGCTACCACTTTATCCAGCCCGATTTCTCGCGCAACTCGCAGGGCGATCGGATTTTCTGAAAGAGCCAGTCCTGTGGCTATATCTAAACTAATATCAGCACCAGACCTACAGGGTTTGTAGGTAAAGCCTTGCCAAGTTAAAGGAGAACAAGAATAACTTTTAAATGCAGGAATTCCCTGCTGAAGAGCCGCAGTGTAAGCAAAAATTTTAAAAGTGGAACCTGGTTGCCTTTTGGCTTGTACGGCGCGATTGAATTGAGTTTTTTTGTAATCTGTGCCACCCACCATAGCCAGGATACCGCCAGTGCTGGAATCTAAGGTAACGATCGCCCCTTGCGAAAAACCAAAATTTGTACCAGCATTATTGACTGAATTCCGCAAAGCCGCTTCTGCTTGTGCCTGAATTGCTGGATCTAGCTGGGTTTCGATAATATAATTGCCTTCTTTTGCCGCTCCTTCTCCCAAAATAGATTCAAGTTCTTGAAAGACGTAACTATAAAAGTAAGGACTAATTGTTTTGGCTTGCTGTTCACAGACTTTAGGGCTAACTTGAACCGTTGATCGCCTGGCTCGATTCGCCTCCTCTGGCTTGATTTTGCCCATTTCCAGCATCCGCTTAATTACACGATTGCGATATTCAGCTGCTTCTAGCTTATTCGGGCCATCCCCACAAAAATCGAAGGAATTAGGGCCTGGTAAAATTCCCACCAAAGTTGCTGCTTCTGCCAACGTTAATTCTTTTGCAGATTTATCAAAGTAATAATGGGCAGCATCTTCAAAACCAGAGGTATCAGCTCCCAAAAAAACTCGATTCAAATAAGTCAGTAAAATTTCATCTTTGCTGTAAAACGTTTCTAGCTTTAAAGCAACAATTGCCTCACGCAATTTACGCCCTAGAGAATCCTGCCTGCCTACATACTCGCGGAATAAACTACGAGCGACTTGCTGGGTAACTGTGCTAGCACCTTGCTGCACATCTCCAGTACGGCTATTAATCACCACAGCTCGCAAAATTCCCAATGGATCAACCCCAAAGTGCCAGTAATAACGACTATCCTCTGAGGCTACTACTGCTGCTGCCAAATAAGGGCCAAAGTCCTCTAACCCCTTCATGTCTACGTGAGACGTGGTTCTTGGCTCACGCAGCGGGGTGGCTCCATCACGGGCGTAAACTATTACTGGAGCGCGAGTAGCTGTTGGTATTCTTACTGAAAATTTTAGCCATTCGACGCCAATCACTAAAGCTAACAAAGCACTGACACCACCAACGCCATAAGTTGTCCAAGTTGCCGCTTTAACATACCAAGCTGGTGGATCGACATATTGCAGGCGCACGGAAGCCGCAAGTTCTGGGGGGCCCAAGGTGAGAATATCGCCGTGACGTAATTCTAGAGAAGTTATCCGCCGTTTACCGCGATAGATGCCATTGGTCGAGTTTTCATCTTTAATGACGAAAACCGGGGTACGTTGTGTGGAATCCCGTGATAATGACAGGTGAATTTGGCTGACTACCGGGTTACGGATGACTATATCGCAGGATTTGGAACTGCGACCTAATATATAGCGATCGCCCAACAGTGGATATATCTCCGCCTTATCAGCCCCCGCATCCTGCACCCAGAGTTCCGGTACTTTAGCATTAGGCTTGAGCGCCAGTTTAGAAAAGTCAACCCTAGCTTGAATTGTATGTACTGCTTGAGTCAGTTGACCAAGTAAGGTTTGTGGCTTTTGTGGGGGTTGGGGGGAACTCATCGGATATTCACATCACAGTTATTAATAAACAGTCGGGCGAATTACAATCTTAATGCTGGTCTTACACCATTTTACTCATAAGCATAAGCAGAAATTGACTGTACGGATTTTTTTTGATTTTATATTACACCAATTTAATATTCAGTAAGCGGTTTATACGTTATTTGTAGTGATTACTTATTTACATAGTTAACTACTCTGCTTGCGGCTCTAAAGTGCTGATTTTATTACTATTACTAGTCTAAAAAGCACAAAAGAGCAAATTGTTTTTGTATTGCAAAGAACTATTAATCAAGAAATAAACAATGTAAAATTTATTGCTTTAACTTAACCACATATTTCTCAGCAAAAATATACATCCTCATTTAGGCAGATTTTCTAAATTCCGTTGTCTGATTTAATGGGCGGAGTGTTCCGTTGAGGTTAATTTCAGAATGAAGGGAAAATCTCTGAGCCTGATTGGTACAGCTCTAACTTTGGCGCTAACTGGTAATATAGCTGTTGCCGAATCAAGTAAATCCACTACTGTAGCCCAATCCAATAGCTCATCTGCTACTTCAGCAACGGAAATCAAGATGTCACCAGAAGGCATGAAAATTCTGTGTGAACGTTCTCCGATGAATTCACGCTGTGAGGGCGGCACACCACTCACGCCCCCAGCTCCAGGAAGCACAACTGAGCCAGGAAGCACAACTGAGCCAGGAAGCACTACCACCCCTGAGTCTGGCACTCCTGGTAGTTTAACTCCAGCACCAAACACCAATATCACTCCTGAGTCTAGCCCTTCTGGGACAACTCCAGCACCAGACACTACTACCACACCAGGGACTAGTCCTTCTGATACAACCCCAGCACCAGGCACCACTAATATCAATCCTGAGTCTGGCACTCCTGGTAGCGTAACTCCAGCACCAGGCAGCACCAATATCAACCCTGAGTCTGGCACTCCTGGCAGTGTAACTCCAACACCAGGAAGCACTACCAACCCTGAGTCTGGCACTCCTGGTAGCGTAACTCCAGCACCAGGTAGAACTAACCCATAGCATAGTAACAAAGTAACAAATAAAACACCATTTAACTAAGCATTAGTTCTCCTAGCCAAGTTTCGGATGGTGGTTTGCCAAAAGCTCTTGCTAGTAGTAGTTAAAAGCTGAGGCATATTTAAAAAAATTAATCGGCGGAAATTTTATCCCTTGAAAAGATAATAGGGATAGTAACCCGCCGATTTAGTCATTTAACACCCTTTCTCTAAAATCTGGCTACACATACACATAAATCTCCGCGTCTCCCCGCCTCCACGTTAGAGCGTCATCATCTGTTGCCTCTTTTTGAAGAATTGGTATAACTAATGGCCCTGAAGGGGGTGAATCCTACAGTTACCCTCATGAGTGAGACTTATCTTGATCTGTGAGTAGAAGTTGGTGTTTTTTGCCAGGAAGCAATTAGTAAACAAACAATGCCAATACTTATAAATGAATCAGCCATATTAAATACAGCAAAATTAATTAATCGAAAATCTAGAAAATCAACAACGTAGCCTAAAATAAACCGATCAATGCCATTGCCCATAGCTCCACCCAAAATCAAACCATAGCCTAACTGATCCCAAATATTTAACACTGGCCCAAATAATGCCAGCCCTATCAAAATCAAACTTACTCCTAAAGATAGCCAACGCAACCACTCTACTTTTCCACTTAAAAGACTAAAAGCTGCACCTGTGTTAGTAACATAGGTAAGGTGAAAGATTTCTGGTAAAAGTGGTAGTGTCTGTCCCAATTTGAAAGTTTGCACAACCCAGTATTTTGTGAGTTGGTCTATGAAAAAAGTTATGAAGGCAGCAATCCAGAACAGACGATTTTTTAAACGCATAGCTAATTGATGCTGAATGGGTAAGACAGGCAATCTGACAACTGAGCACTAAGTGTTATGAATTGCACATAATACTCAGGTCATTAATTAATCATTAACTAATAAAACATTAAGTGACGTAATATATATGCTATTACCGTGACGGCACAAACTACAGCAAATTGCCCTGGCAACGCTAACCAAGAGTATCTAAGAATTGCTTGCGTCATCAATGTCAAATTTTCTGTGCCTTTCCACTGAAAAAAATAGCTGATAATCAAATAAGTAATACCGCAGACGTGGATAGATAACAAGCCACAAAGACAACTAAACACGAGAGTTTCTAGTTTAGGTCTAGCTTTAAAGGCTAAAAAGCCACAAATCCAAGCTCCAGGAATAAAACCCAACAGATAACCAAAGTGAGAGAACTTGACATAACCAATTCCGCCACCCTGTGAAAAAACTGGTAACAATGTTAATCCCATAACTAAATAAGCGATTTGCGAGAGTGCACCAGCATTTTTTCCTCCTAAACAACCAACCAGTAGCACTGCGCCAATTTGATAGCTGACACCTAAAGAAAAAGTCTGAATTCCGTGCTTACTCCAACTCCAAGGTAAGGTGATGCCATAGGCTTCTAAAAAGGTGCCACCTATTGTTAGGAGTAAGCCAATCATGGACCATAGCAATTGATTGGAAGCGGCAAACATTTATATTAAGATAAAAGAAAAAAGGCAAGCAAGAAAATATACGGCAACCACTATAAGCATTAATATAAAGATAAAATTGGTACTGACACATTAAGAAGTAACATATTTTGTTTTGGCTTTTTAGTTATAATTCTTCGGTTGTTGCAATTTGAGTTTGATGCCTATAAACCTATAAGCAACTTAGTGTTGACCATTGTTGCTTTTTAGCTTACTGCCTGTAGTTCGCCCAACAGCATTTTTAGATATTTCTTTGACTTAGATTTAGGCGATCACTCCCCCTGCCTTTTAAAGTTGGGAAACTTATTTCAACTATCAGTTTTATATCCACTCACGCTGGAATAGGGAATTTATCATAACTCCCTGCCAAAAATTTTTAAGCGCTTAATTATACCAGATTTGATAAATTTTTAACATGTTTTTCTATTAATTGAGCAACCAAGCTACATTAACAAATCAATTTTGTAAATCTTTTGTACATAATCAACCAAGCATTATTTGTTACATCTTAAAAAATAAAAGTATAAAATTTATCAACAAATAAGTATCTAAATTTGAGAAATTCATCAAAAACAAACAAATATTTTTCACTTTGTTAACCTCTTGTTTACCTTAGAGTTTACCTTTTAGAGGTATCTTAGAAACGCTCACTTGGAATTTGACTAAAATTAAGCGCGATGTTCTCACACTTCAATACTATAAAAAATAACCGTTTAACAGCTTCTATTTCAGTGTTAGCGCTGACGATTAGCCTAGCTGCCTGCGGCGGACAGCAAACCTCAGATAGTACTGGCACTAAGGAACAAACTGGTACTGCTACAGATACTGCTGCCTCTAGCTCAACCAGAAAATTGGATCTAGGTGGTAACGTATCTTTAACAGGGGCAGGCGCATCTTTTCCAGCACCTCTGTACGCAAGTTGGTTCACTGACTTGAACAAAAAATATCCTAACTTGCAAGTTAACTATCAGTCAGTTGGTAGCGGTGCTGGAGTTGAACAGTTTCTCAAAGGTACTGTAGATTTTGGTGCCAGCGATGTTGCCATGAAAGATGAAGAAATCCAGAAAGTGCAAAGAGGCGTCATTTTACTACCTGTGGCTGCTGGTAGTATTGTACTAGCCTACAACTTGCCAGATGTTGCAGAACTCAAGCTGCCACGGGCAGTTTACACCGATATTTTACTAGGCAAAATCAAAACTTGGAACGATCCGAAAATTGCTGCCGCTAACCCAGGCGTGAATCTTCCTAACCAGCCAATCACGGTTGTGTACCGTTCTGATGGCAGTGGAACCACTGGTGTGTTCACAAAACACCTCAGCGCTATCAGCCCAGAATGGAAAAGTAAAGTTGGAGAAGGCAAAAGCGTAAATTGGCCTGTGGGAGTTGGTGGTAAAGGCAATGAAGGTGTTACTGCCCAAATCCAACAAACTCCAGGTTCTATTGGTTATATTGAGTACGGTTACGCCAAGCAAAACAATATTAAGTTTGCTGCTTTGGAAAACAAAAGCGGCAACATAGTCACAGCTAACGAGGAGTCGGCATCTAAAACCCTAGAAGCAGTAACTCTACCAGCAAATCTTCGTGCCTTTATTGCAGATCCAGAAGGTGCAGATTCTTATCCCATAGTTACGTATACTTGGATTATGGCTTACAAGCAGTATCCAGAAGCTGCCAAAGGCAAGGCAATGGAAGCCATGATCGAGTACGCTTTAACTGAGGGTCAAAAAATTGCTCCTGAACTAGGTTATGTTCCTTTACCTCAAAACGTAATTACAAAAGTGGCTGCTACTGCTGATCAAATTAGTCCAGACTATAAAATTGCTGTTGGCGGTGGTACCAGCGCTAGCAAGTAGTAATATTTATAGTCAAAAGTCAACAGCTACAGCATGGAGTATCTAGTCAGAACTTGATTGACTAAGTTACTAGACTTGTAACTTTCTCAACATTTCAAAAAAGTTGGAATCTTAATCTCTGGTTTAACAGATTCTCTGGCGGCAATTTTATTAAAGTCTGGTTCCCTCACACATTATTTTGTGATCTAATTGTTAAAATCGGTAGTCATGGCTACAAATACTCAGAATATGGCATCAGCGATTAAAAATCGCTCGGAAACAGAAAAGTCATTAGATCGGAGCTTTATTTGGCTGACTCGGATTTTTGCATTGGCGATCGCTGCCACATTATTGTGGATTACGTTACAAGTTGCTATAGGAGCTTGGCCTGCCATTCAAGAGTTTGGTGCTAGGTTTTTAGCTCAAAGTACTTGGAACCCTGTTAGTAATGACTATGGGGTGCTACCTCAAATTTATGGAACTCTAGTCAGTTCCTTTATTGGTTTATTGTTAGCTGTACCAATTGGTGTTGGCACCGCTATTTTGTTGAGTGAGAATTTTCTCCCAGCAACAGTGCGTATTATCTTGGTATTTTTGGTAGAACTTCTCGCCGCAATTCCTAGCGTTGTCTACGGAATATGGGGCATTTTCGTTTTGATACCAATCATAACTAACATGGGAAGATGGCTCAATAATCACTTGGGCTTTTTGCCAATTTTTAGCACTCCTCCTACAGGCCCAGGAATGTTGCCTGCGGGAGTTATTTTAGCGATTATGACTTTACCAATCATCACAGCCATATCTCGTGATGCATTGATTTCTGTTCCCTCTAGTTTACGCCAAGCATCTGTGGGATTAGGAGCAACTCGTTGGGAAACAATCTTTCAAGTTATTATTCCAACTGCCTTTTCAGGCATAGTTAGTGCTGTCATGCTGGCACTCGGCCGGGCAATGGGAGAAACAATGGCTGTAACAATGTTGATTGGCAATTCTAACAATATTAGTCTCTCTCTTTTAGCTCCAGCCAATACAATTTCTTCACTACTGGCAAATCAATTTTCTGAAGCTAGCGGTCTCCAAATTTCAGCTTTAATGTATGCTGCCTTAGTGTTGTTTATCTTAACGCTTATAGTCAATATTCTGGCCGAGTTGATTGTTCTGCGAATGAAGCGAATTTAGCGTTGTTGTGAGTTGAATTATGTCTTCGAGTTTCCCAGAAAGCAGCCTGACTCGCTCCCCCATGTCTAAAAGGACGCTGTTTAACACAGCGATGACCGTTATCAGCTTTATATGTGGGATGTTGGCGCTTCTGCCTTTGCTAGCAGTGCTTTCTTATGTCATTATTCAAGGCTTCAGCAGTCTTAGTCCCAGCGTTTTTACCGAACTGCCACCCGCACCACTCAGAAAGGGAGGTGGCTTTGGTAATGCCATTTTAGGAACACTGCTGATGGTAGGGATTGGAGCATTAATTAGCATTCCATTTGGTGTTTTAGCTGCAATTTATTTAACAGAATTTAGTTCTGGTAAAATAGCAAGGTGGATACGTTTTGCTACTAATATCCTCAGCGGAGTCCCCTCAATTATTGCTGGGGTATTTGCCTACGGAATTGTAGTTTTGACTTTGGTGAAGCTCAACTTAGGTTCCTACTCAGCTATAGGTGGCGGTTTTGCACTGGCAATTTTGATGTTGCCAATAATTGTGCGAACTACTGACGAAGCCTTGCAATTAGTATCGCAAGATTTACGACAAGCATCTGTAGGATTAGGCGCTACTAACTTCCAAACGGTGACACAAGTTGTATTGCCGGCTGCTTTACCAGCAATTGTCACTGGATCAACATTAGCGATCGCGCGGGCAGCAGGAGAAACTGCCCCTTTACTTTTTACTGCACTATTTTCCCCGTTTTGGCCTAATAGCTTATTTCAACCAACAGCATCTCTTGCTGTTTTGGTTTATAACTTCGCAACTACTCCCTTTAAAAATTTACAGTCACTAGCTTGGGCAGCGTCTCTAATTTTGGTGCTGATGGTGTTAATCACTAGTATCATCGCTCGGTGGGCAACTCGCCAGAAAGCTTAGTGAAACATTATTTCAAGGGCGCATTACTATCCCTCAAACTTACACTAGACTATTTATGGTTACGAACACTAGCACAGTTAATGGTACCGAAACAGTTTTACGTACAGAAAGCCTAAATGTTTACTACGGAAACTTTTTAGCTGTGCGGGATATTTGGCTAGATATCCCAAAAAATCAGGTTACAGCTTTTATCGGCCCTTCTGGTTGCGGTAAAAGTACGTTGCTGAGATGTTATAACCGTCTCAACGACTTAATTGAATCATTTCGGGCAGACGGTAAAGTTTATTATTACAATAAAAACTTGTACGCATCCGATATAGATCCTGTAGAGGTGCGTCGCCGGATTGGGATGGTATTTCAAAGACCGAACCCATTTCCGAAATCAATTTATGAAAATATTGCTTTTGGAGCCAGAATCAACGGTTACAAAGGCAATATGGATGAATTAGTAGAGCGGAGCCTCCGCCAGGCAGCTTTGTGGGATGAAGTAAAAGATAAACTGAAGCAAAGCGGCTTATCTTTATCTGGTGGACAACAACAGCGCTTATGCATTGCGCGGGCGATCGCGGTGCAACCTGAAATCATACTTATGGATGAACCTTGCTCTGCCCTTGACCCTATCTCTACACTGCGGATTGAAGAACTGATTCACGAACTTAAAGAGCAATACACCTTTGTCATAGTTACCCATAACATGCAACAAGCCGCACGGGTATCTGATAAGACAGCCTTTTTTAATGTTCAACAGACAGATAAAGGAGGCCGTAGCGGCTATTTAGTAGAATTTGACGCGACAGAAGTAATTTTTAACAATCCTAAACAGGAAGACACTAGGGATTATGTTAGTGGTAGATTTGGTTAAATATTGCACATTCTCAAGGTTACAATAGTGAAGTTTAGAAATATTAAAGGTTTTTTTGCTAAAATAATGTATTTTTAATGGCTGATAAAATCATTTACTATAGCAATTTCCTTCTAACTTACGCTAAAAAATTAAGATGTGGCTGTTATTAGTTAACAGTCACGCAATATTTACCCATTATTAAGTAACAATATAGTGGGATTTTTTTATGAAAAAAAGATTATTATTGCTGAGTAATTCCACAAATTTTAATGAAGATTACTTGTTTTATGCCCAACAAGAAATTCAAAAATTTTTAGGCAAATTTGTCAAAAGAATAGTATTTATTCCTTTTGCAGGTGTAACTACAACTTTTGATGAATACACCGCAAAAGTCACACAAGTATTTAAAAATATAGGTTATGACATTGATGCAATTCATTTAGCAGAAAATTATCACGAATTAGTCAAAAAAGCAGAAGCAATATTAATTGGAGGTGGAAACACTTTTCATCTTTTTCATTGGTTGCACAAAACTGGAATCATTGAAACTATAACAGAAAAAGTAAATGACGGGACTCCTTATATTGGGTGGAGTGCAGGTTCAAATGCAGCTTGTCCTACATTAAAAACAAGCAACGATATGCCCATCATTGAACCTGCAAGTTTTAGTGGATTAAATCTAGTACCTTTTCAAATAAATCCTCATTATACAGATGTAATTATTCCAAATCATCAAGGAGAAACAAGAGAGCAAAGGATACGGGAATTTTTAGCGGTAAATCGTGATGTGTTTGTTGTTGGATTAAAGGAGGGAACTATGTTGCATATTGAAGGTTCATCCATGAAATTAATTGGTGATAAACCCCTGCATCTGTTTAAGTTCGGCGAAGCAACGATCAAATACGATTCCCACGCTAACCTTGATTTCCTTCTTTAAGAATTAGGATTAAAATTTTCTGGAAAGGATACGCCTTCATAAATATCAGCTAGTCAACAAGAAAAATTCATGCTGGTTAACTGTAATTCTTAATTTACTCGATAGCTATAAAAAATCTTGGGTTAGCAGGCTTAATCTTTTCTCACTTGCAAATCCAGAGTTAGAACTTATCTAATCACTGAATCTATTCTTGAAAGCTAAAAACCCTGAAACACTTAGTTTCCAGGGTTTTCATTTTCTAAGCGGGCGGCGGGAATCGAACCCGCATTAATAGCTTGGAAGGCTATATAGAATCCTTATTATATAAGCATTTCAGCTTATTGGAATAATTTTTACACCCAAATTACGCCCAATTTGCTAAATGTTAAAGTCTCCTGACTTTTCAATTCTTATTGACCTCGATCATAAAAATAAGGCTACTTCAGGAGCAACCAGGACTCAATTGGGTATACTTCACTCATGCATAACTCATCTTTAGTAGGAACATCATCGATTGGACTTTGATATCCACAGCGATCGCGCTTGTAAATGTGCTGGCGTTTCTATTAACTAAACTGGAAAACTTGGGTGTCAGCGACGCTCTTTAAGTTGTAGATTGACCTTGGATAGCGGCGATAGGTGAGACATTATATATTGCTAGAACACCGATTCACTAATAAAATACGAGACTGAGAAACCCTGTTTTAACGTCTTATACAACCAAAGATTCCTTGTTACAGCATCAAAAAATCGGATTTTTAGTCATGATTCTGAATACTGAATCGGTGTTCTAGTGGCGGTTTTACCGGATAAGCGAGATTACTTTGAAGCAAGTTTATCTTGCTACTTCACTATTGTATGGAAACAAATGCTAAAGCCAAGCCTGGCATTAGCCTTCGCAATCATTGTAAATGAGCTTCTGCATCGCCTCAATTGTGAAAAATTTTTACAAAAGCTGATACCCTGCATAAAAGTAATACTTAGCTGTGAGTCATAGTTAGCACATCAGAACCATAGCTTATGTAGTTTGAAGGCAACACTGAGACAGCCACTTCCACTAGTAAAATTTCATCTCCATATATGGCTATTACCTATCAGTTAATCCAAGAAACCACAGCACGGTACAAACAGCGTCACCAAGAACGAGAAGAACACCTCAGGGAGTTAGAAACTGGGAATTTACTAACTGTAGATACTCCAGAGCGAGTCACAAAGAGACTGGAACGAATTGCTAACCATCCTCTGGCTGTCACAATGATCGCCGAAGAAAGTCAACCTGAACTTGCTGGAGTTAAAATCCTATCCCCAGAAAATTTCAATCGCTTGGTTCAGGAACGCATTCTTGGTCAGAGCGATCTAATGAGCGTGAGTTACCTAGAATATGGGTTAAGTGTCTCCCGTTCCATTGGTCGCATTCTTATCCGTAATAATAGCAACCGTCTCGTCGGCTATGGCACAGGCTTCATGGTTTCTCCTTGCCTCTTGCTGACTAACAACCATGTACTTTCAAATGCCCAGGAAGCAGGTTTTAGTTTGATAGAGTTTAATTACCAAAGTGGTGTAGGAGGGCAAATGCTCCAGTCTTACACCTATGAACTAAATCCTGACACCTTCTTTGTTACCGACAAGCATCTTGATTTTAGTTTAGTGGCGGTTAAAGATAGTTCTAATGGACAACCTCCTCTAGCGACTTTTGGCTGGAATCGCTTGATTGAAGAAGAGGGCAAAGCCATTTTAGGAGAGTATGTCAACATCATTCAACACCCATCTGGGCAGCCGAAGCAACTGGCATTGCGGGAAAATCAGCTAGTCGATTTATTCGATGATTTCCTTCACTACCAAACGGATACAGCCCCTGGCTCTTCTGGGTCTCCTGTCTTTAACGATCAGTGGGAAGTAGTCGGTCTACACCACTCAGGTGTTCCTCGAAAAGATGAGCAGGGCAATATTCTAGCAATTGATGGGCAAGTGTGGACTCCTCAAATAGGAGAAGATAGAATTGCCTGGGAAGCGAACGAAGGCATTCGCATCAGCCGCATCGTTAAGTATATCAAGCAGCAAAACCTCTCTCCAACACAGCGCCGACTGCGAGATGAGATGTTTGATCATCTCCCACCTTCACCAGAAGCAATCAAGGAACAAACACCTAAAATCTTTGCCAAGTCGGCCAATCTTGCTAGTGACGGCAGCATTACTTGGACAATTCCGCTTCAGGTGAGCGTGCGGCTAGGAGATCTAGCTATTTCCTCTGCTCGTGTACCTCAATCAGGTAACGTGTCATCTCAACCCCCAAATGACAGCCACCGAGACGATACTCAGCCAGATATTAAAACTGATCCTGAACTAGCTCAAGAACTGCAACTTTTAGAACGAGTCCGTCGGGGAACAATTCCTTATTACGATGAAGTCGGCGATCGCACTGAGCGAAATAATTATTATGGCAATCTAATTGATAGAGCTTCATCACTTAACTCAGGGGAGTTATTCAAAGAATTAAAGGATCTGCTCCGCACTACTCACACACAGCTGTTATCTTATAATCCGCGATCTAGGCTCTATCCTTGGGTAGACCTACAACCCGATCTGACAATTCGCAGTATCTATTCGCGGTTAAAATTCGAGCCTGAGCAAATTATTCGGGAAGATTTAGAAATCGAGCGTGAGCGATCTGCTCGCTTGCAAGAGCTAATACGCTCTGAATCTTTCGGCAATACCGTTCAACTGAGCGAGCAGATCGATCTGTTGGAATCAGAATTGCGCTACAACTGCGAACACGTCGTACCTCAATCTTGGTTTCAAAAGAAAGAACCTATGCGGGGAGATCTGCACCACTTATTTGCTTGTGAGTCTGTCTGTAACAGCTTCCGAGGTAACACCCCTTACTACGACTTTCCTGACTTTGAAGAAGCAATGCGTACCAACTGTGGCAAGTCTGAGGGGAAAAAATTTGAGCCAGGAAATGGCAAGGGAGAGGTAGCGCGAGCAACATTTTACTTCTTACTGCGCTATCCGGGGCAAATTGACAATAAAAGTAATGAATACGAAGCCCAACGCCTGGAAACCTTGCTGAAGTGGCATCAAAGTTTCCCTGTGACTGAACACGAAAAACATCGAAATATGGCTATTTATAAAAAGCAGGGCAATCGCAATCCCCTCATCGACTTTCCGGAATGGGCAGATAAAATTGACTTCCGCTTGGGGCTAGGATAGCTACTATGAAAATTTTACGAATCTTTCTTTTCATTAGCCTGGGATACTTTCTTTCTTCATTGCTATGGAGTGCCCAAGCTACCGCAATGCCCAGGACGCTAGGCGAATTTCCTGTTTGCGAACCCTCAGCAGTGACTCGGATTTCTTGCCCTAATTCTAATGGTCGTTGTCTGTTGATTGGGGATAATGAAAATCAAGAATCTCTTTTTGCTTATCCTATTAACTCAGGAAATCTAGAGGCTACTGTTCAAAAAAAACTCAGCTTAGAAGGAACAGAAATTAGTGATATCGAAGCTATTACTAGTTTAGGTGATAATCGGGTATTAATTTTTGGTTCTTACAGTCGTAATAGTAAGTGTGAGGTGAAGAAAAACCGTCAAAGGTTTTTACAGGCTCAAGTCTTAACCCAGAGCATCAAATCAACTAGCAACGCTATTCAAATCGACAAAATTAACTCGCAAACCTTGTTTGCTCCAGAAGTTCTCAAGAAGAATAAATTGCTTCAAGTTATTGCTGGAACGATTGATAAAGCCGAAAAGTCAGCCAATCTTGCTCAAGGCGATAAAGAAGCTTGTCAAAAGGCTAACGCTTTCAATGTAGAGGGGGCAGTAGCAATTCCTTCAGAATCTGAAGCACAAGTCTGGCTGGGACTACGCTCCCCACTCGCCTCGCTCGAAGATAAAACTTGGGCTATCCTTCTCAAGTTGGAAAATCTTAATGAATACCGATTTGAGCAAGCTGTGTTACTCGACTTACAGGGGCGAGGCATTAGAGAACTAACTAAAAATGGGAACTTAATTTGGGGGATTGCAGGTGGGCCAGAGGACGAAAAGAATAACTTTGTGCTTTGGAAATTACCCATTAAGAACTTAAAACCAAATGCAAAGGTTCGTCCTGAAATTGTTCAATCCCTACCAGCTTCATCGGAAGGATTAGCGATCATAGGAGATAAAGCTTACATTTTAATAGATGGAGATAGGGGTGACTCTGAGTCTAGTTGCCAAGTTCCTGGCCAGTTTATAGAAATCTCGGTTGCGCCGTAATAATTCGCTAAGTAGGATGAGTTTTAGGGGTTAATAATTGTTATTTATGAGCCAATACAGTTCAGTTAAGGCTAAAAGCTGAAGCTTGTCAAAGAAGAAAAAGTTCGTAGTCAGGACTTTAGTCCGCAATTTCAGCACTTTAGTGCTGACTACAAACTAGATTCCCTCATAAGCCAAGCTTGGCATCAGCCTTCGCAAAGCTTGTAAATGAAGCTGAGTTCGAGTTAAGCACGTTGTGATAAAAGCCAGTCTATCTGAGGACTGGATTTGTTTGGTTGATGAATATGATCCGTATCTGATGATCCAAGTGATCCGCAAAATTATGGTTAGTGGAGCGATCGCATGACTCACACAAATATATCTAGAGACTAGTTTACCGAGCAGCAATAAATAAGTAATTTAAGCCTCTAATTCGCCTGGCTTAGGTTCATAATTATCTGCCAGTCCATCCACTGGTTATGCCAGTTCTGCGATCGCGACTGCATTATGTTACTGCTGTGAAATCAACTCAGCGATCGCAATAGTATTTGTATGGTAGCTACTGGTGCATTGGGCACAGGATCGCTTTTAAACATTAGCTAGTCTGCTCAATAGGATATAACGAGGTTAAATACTTGAGCCAGAGTGCGATCGCTGGCGACAAGCTGCTACTTATCTATACTAAGCTTCATTTTCCTTCTCCCTGAGTCGGTGGTATTATTCCTTCCTCCCGTGCTTTTTTAATTGCTCGTTTCAGAATTAACACTGCCATTTGAGACAAAGAACGCTCTTCTGCATCCGCTAGTTGCTGTAGAGCTTCTTTGTCTTGTTCTTCCATGTAAATAGTTACAGTTACTTTTCCCATGTGACTATCATAAGCTTTCTTGTGTGTTTTTACGCTTTAAGCCTTATAACACATAAATTCACATTTAAAAACACAAAAATTGCGTATAATTACTTATAACGTCAAAAGCCAGCGTCGGCCCTAGGAAAGTTGAACGCTGGCTTTCGGCTCCCTTATACAGGAGACATATTCCATGTTAAAGCCTGTTTGCAATAAAACAGATGAATACAGAGGTTATCTACAAGCCTTAGATGACTTCGCGATCGCTGAACTATTGGCAAAACTTAGCGATTACTGTGAGCCGCCAGAACAAGAAACCTTAGCAGCGGTTCTGATTACTCAACTAGCCCAAAGCCTGAATTCTGAACTGATCGCTAATTATATGAGTGCGATAGCTCAAAAACAGCAGTATTCACTAGCAAAATTACTCCACCAGAAATTTTCTCCAGATTCTGCTGATTTACCTGAAGACTTCGCAAATACAGCAAAGACACCCCGCTTTTTATACGGGGATCGACTGCGTTGGCTCGGTTCTGACACTGACTGGGGAACTGTGATTGGCAGATTTTACAGCTTTGCTCCCCATCTTTGCTGCTGGAATTGGTGTTACCTGATCTGGTTGAGCAAAGATAGCCCTAGCGCCACTTGGACATCCGCTGACATGGCCTGGGAAGAAGATTTAGAGCCACTAGAAGGATCGCAGCTATGACTAATCCGCGTCCTTTACAAGCAAGAGAGCAAAATTTGATTGACCTCTATAGCAATTGTCAACTAGGAATGACACCCAATAATTTTTATGCCAAATGGGATGTCAATCATGAAGCGATCGCTCGGATTTGCTCTCGCTCACTTTCAACCGTCCGGCGTTGGTTCTCTAAAGGTCGCAATTACCGCAGTCCCATGTCCAGTGATTTACGCCATCTGGCCCTTATGGACTTCCTGCTAGAAAACTTCGAGGAAATTCCAGAAGAATTTCTGGAAATGCTTTGTGCCCTCAAACAAAGTCAGCATTAATTGAAAAGTCAATAAATTTCAATGTCGTCCTGACATTTTTTGATAAGCCACTCTCGCTGTAGGGTGGCTTTTATCTATGAAACAAGTATTTGTAGGAGGTTATTGTGACCTACGCTGAGAGATTAAGCCCTTGGTGTATCGTTCGCCATTTTCCGAATATGGAGTATCAAATTATCGGGCGTTTTCGCCGCCGCAGTGATGCAGAAGCTCATTTACAGGCACTCAGGCGGCTAATTCCAAATGGGACTTTAGCAATTATTTTCAATCCGCTAGTAGAGCAACAAGAGCAGTTGGCTTCCAATTAACTGCACGTCAAATTTACGCCGTTCATTTTAAACATGGCAAACATTCTTCAAGCCAAAGTCACCATTTTAGGAACTAGAACACTTGCCATACACCATTTTGGCATTGATGCTTTACCACTAGAAGCAACTGAGAAAGATGGTGTTGCTGGCAATAGCCCCAATGAGTGGAGAAAGACAGTTCTCATGGATGAAGAACGCCAGTTATTTTTACTTCCGACATACTTTTTCGGTTGTATCAAGTATGGAGGCAAAACTGTTAAGCGGGGTAAAAGTAACTTACTGACAGATATTGCCAGCACGTTACAAGTTATGGATGACCAGATTTACATCTGTAATAGTGACGGGCCAATTAAGTTGCCCGATCCACCGCAAGTGATTGAGGCAGGAACTATCAAAAATGAGAAATTGCCTGATAGCTACGTTGAAGTCATTGGCGTGCGTAACCCATCAACTAAAGCTAGGAATATCCGTTACCGCGTTGCTGTGAAACCTGGATGGCACTGTTCATTTACTATTCTTTGGGATTCAGTCGTGGTTGATAGAAAGTCCTTAGAGACCGCTATTATCAATGCTGGCACTTTAGTAGGTATTGGTGATGGTAGGCAAAGCATTGGTTATGGGCGTTTTGAACTGACTAATTTTGCCATTGTTTAATACATGTCGTCTTCTGTTGTGTCCAGTCCAGTAGCGTCTAGTTACGTTGAGTCACGTCATCTTAAGTCAGGTTGTGTCACGTCATGTCATCAATCACACTCTACCTGCAAATTAAGCAACGTCGTCAGCATCCAAACCTCCCAGTGTATTGGTGGCGGCGACAACCGCTAGAGCAATGGGAACTGACACGAAAATGTATTTACAAGCGCGATCGCGGGATTTGTCAAAGTCCAACAGATGCACCTCCAAAAATTCACGGCTTATGCATGGGTGAAGTCAATCTTAAGGTTGCTCACATTGATCACATTCTTCCTTTATCTTCTGGTGGTAGCAATCATGCATCTAATTTAAGAACCCTTTGCCCTGTATGCCATGCGCTACGTCTTGATCGAAAGCATGATGGTATGAGAAATAAACTTGTCAAGAAAGGTTTAATCCCTGTCAACTGGAAATCATTTGTTTGGGATTAAATTGTTGGCGATCGCATTCCGTCTACTATGGGCGATCGCCCTATCTATAGGCATTAATAATAGACTTTACCCATTGTTGGCAATTAATAACAGATGAGTAATTTAATTTTTAGTACATAGCTGGCATTACAGCATATTTTGGCTACATGAGGTACAAGCGTAAAATCCAAAACTATGTAGAGACGTTACATATAACGTCTCTACAGTATTTCACGAATATCGAAACTGCTGTAATTACTCAATGTGTGCTGTATGAAGGTAAATAGACGATTGCTATATGCAGTTATTGGTGAATATTTAATTGTCTCAGGGTAAACAGGAATGAAAGGTAATTTTTGCTTACTGAAACGAACAGCCAGCATTCTTGCTAAAGAAAAAATATCAGGCTCATAAATATCAATTTCAGGATTTTGTATTACTTTTGCCAAAATTTCTTGATTACCAATCTTGCCCAACGCCTGTGCTGCATAACTTCTCACGTGACTATCTAAGTCGTTGAGGGCAGAGATTAAAGCATCTACCGCTTGGGAATTGCCAATCTTACCCAACGCGAATGCTGCATAGCCTCTCACGTCACTATTTGAGTGGTTGAGGGCAGAGATTAAAGCATCTACCGCTTGGGAATTGCCAATTTTGCCCAACGCGAATGCTGATGCTGCTTTCCATTTCATCCAAAAATTAGAGTCGTTGAGAGATTATTTATAAAGTAAATCTTTAGGCTACAAGGCGACGCAACATAATCCGAGTCATGACAGCATATATAGCAGCTTCACTCATTTCAGGTAAACGCTCATAATCCTTGCGCTCGACGATGATATTGGTTAAACCACCCGAATGTTCTTTCAACTACCCAGCGTTTCGGTAAAACCTGAAATTCTGGCTCAGTACGCCGTATGACTTCAACATGAGCTTGGATCATCAACCAAACACAAAGAGCAAATTTATCACCGTCATAACCGGAATCAACCCATAAAACTTCAACTTTTTCGAGTAATTCAGGACGCTCCTCTAACAATTCCATCAAAGCATAGGCAGCAACTAATCGTTCTGGGACATTTGCTTCACTTACAACCACTTTCAACAATAATCCCAGGCTATCAACCAAAGTTTGCCGCTTCCGCCCTTTTATCTTTTTACCGCCATCAAAACCGTACACATCCCCCTTTTTTGGTCAGTTTTGATTGACTGACTGTCTGCGGCGATTGCTGTTGGTTGAGTTGATTTACCTAATTTCGAGCGAACTTGACCGCGCAGTGTATGGTTTAGCTTTTCCCAAACCCCTTTACGCTGCCATTTGCGGTAGTAGTTATATACCGTTGAGCTTGGAGGGAAGTCCCCCGGCAGCATATTCCATTGACATCCAGTTTTCAAATGATAATAGATGGCATTGCATATTTCACGCATGTCTGTTGTGCGAGGATGGCCTCCTTTTTTGGCTGGTGGAATCAACTTAGCCAGGATTTCCCACTCCATATCAGTTAAGTCTGTAGGGTAAGCCTTTCGCATCATGAGCAACTATGTAAATACACTGTGTATCAGGTATCTTATCCTTGTTGTAAATTCTTTCTTCTCAGTTTTAGATTTACTTTATAAATAGCCTCTAATACTCAGATTTCCCCTGGTTGACAGTTGAGAGTTGAGGAAATGATAAAACCCAAATAGTGTCTTCTTGACCAGTTTCTTCGCTAACTTTCCGTTTAATTTCAGCAAAATTACTTTGATTAATTTTTACCAAATTACCATTTAGCTCTACACCACTCAACACAGCCTCATTACTTGGAACTTTGGCATTATTCAAATCCACTAAAGCCATGAATTCTAACCATGCGTGGAGAATTGCTTCTACTTTGCTGGCTCTATTCAAAACTTCCTCCAGGTAGGTGTGAGTAATTGGCAGTAGTATATGGCACGAGATTACAAAGCAATTTTACTAATGCAAGTATATAAGTAAAACTTTATCATTTTTTTTCTAATGTCATTATTAAAAAATGATTGGATACAATTAGAGTGAATTTTTACTTTTCATTGGTACAGTTATAGTTGAATGACAGAAAGCCTGTTGATATTAATTAACCATCTCCTATTCGCAAGCCATTAGCTTGACCAATGTTAATGTTGTATTTTCCATTATGCTGATTTACATTCTGAATGATTTGGTTATTAGTACCTTGCTTATTAAAAGCCCCAGGCTCAGGTTCAATTTCTGGTTCACCGTCAAAGGGTAATCCTTTCGGCTCAGTTTCACCGCCTGCATAGTATGCCAGAATAAAGTTATCAGCTTGCTCAAAATTGAGAATGGGATGCTGCCGCTCGCGTGTTCTTCTCGGTACTACTTCACGCGCATACATAGCTAAATCTGCAACCCGCACATAACCATCTTTTTGCGAAGCTCCTTTACCTGCTAAGGCTTCAATTAATGCTAGTGTAAAAGCACTGTAGGGTCTGCCAGCCAGGGATTTTTCATCGGCTTGGGAGGAAGCGATCGCAACTCGTCCTTTCCCTTCATTAAACAAAGTTTGAGCCTCTGGCGGAAGGGGTGCTTTTTCAGCTTCATACCCTAACTTTGATGTATCTCCTAATCCACCAGCATGGCAACAGTCCAGTAATACCAACAGCTTTTTCGCGGAAATTGCCTGTAGCTTGGTGATAAATTCTGTACCACTAATCGCAGTTTTATGTAATTTGGCCTGGTCATAGCCAAAAGGCATTAGGTAATACGCTTCTCCGATGGGGCTATTGACCTGATAACCATGTCCAGAAAAATAGACAATTACCGTGGAATCAGGCGTAGTTGATTGAGCTAATTGGTCTAATGCTGCAAGGATTCCATCTCGGTTTGCCTGTTCTTTAGTCAATAAATGTACCTGTTCAGGTAAATAAGCGCAGCGTTCTGGGTCTTTGAGGATATTGGCAAAACCGACAGCATCATCTACGGTGTTGGGTAAATCACCACCAACCCCAACAATACAGGCATGACCTTGGCTAAAGAGTTTGTTCACTTTTGATTAGGTATCAGATAGTATGGCTATAATTTAGCATCTATCTTTAGGTATGAAAATTAGGCATTTTGATATTACAAAAATTTTATTTTTATCATTAGTTCTTTTGATGGAATTTCCAGCTTTGGCTCAAGCAGAGGTTGTAACTAACCCTAAAGCAATTACAGTCAACGCAACAAAGGGAGATAGTATCACCCGCAC
Source organism: Mojavia sp. (assembly GCF_059505145.1). Classification (NCBI taxonomy): domain Bacteria; kingdom Bacillati; phylum Cyanobacteriota; class Cyanophyceae; order Nostocales; family Nostocaceae; genus Mojavia; species Mojavia sp. The sequence goes on along the minus strand of NZ_JCACKA010000018.1, from coordinate 111,668 downwards.
GATTACACTGCGGACTAACGAAAAAATAAATACTTTAAAAATAGTTACTTCTGATTTATTGAGTGCTGATAATAGCACTGTTTTACCAGCACGTGCAATTAAATTCACTTCACCAACTACTCAAATTACTCCTCAAGAACTCATTAGTTTACCAATCCAGTTTGATTTGCCTAATTCTTCCAGTGGAGAATTTACAGGTGAAATAGTATTGAGCTATGAAGCTGGAGAAAAAACCATTCCTGTGATTGTCAGGCTCAAAGATCCTTGGCCATTACCTCTGGCTGTATTAATGTTGGGAGTCATCATTGGTATGGCGGTTTCTGCCTATAGCAGTCAAGGTAAGTTAAGTGATGAGGTAACAGTTAACTTAGAGAATTTGCATACCCAAATTACTGCGGATAAGGTAGAGGCACGCTCATTCTGGTCACGCGCTGATATCTATCTTAATATTGCCAAACAAGCACGTGATGCTAAACAAATTGTTGAGGCTCAAGCAGCAGTTAATAATGCGAAGGAAGTTTGGCATAAATGGTTAAAGCAACGTCCTGATTGGCAGATTCTGTTCCGCTATTATGATAAACTCCGTGAACGCCTTAACCGAGAGGACTTAAAAGAAGATACATTGGCTCTCTATATTCAAGTTATAGATCGAGATTTAGAACAAGCTTTACAAAATGCTCCTGTTTTCTCAACAGCGAATGAATTGCAGCAAGTTCTAGATAAAATATCTCAACAAATTAATACTTATATTCAGCTAAAAACGCAGCTAGAAAAACTAAAAAACTTAATAGCAGGGTTAGAAGATATTAACCAACGCTATGACTGGGAAGATAAAGCATCTGAATTAACGCAGAGATTACATATGATCATGCCTGCTCAAGAAGCGGAAATACAAAATTTACAATCGGAAATAAATACAGGTATAGAAAAAGTTAAGGCGTTAGAGATTCAGATTTTAGATGTAGAAAAAGGTATTGATGGTGGTTCTGAAGTGGGTATGGTTATTCAAGCTCCGTCAGTATCAGAAAAAGAGCCTTATAAAGTTCCATTTTATACTAAAACAGGAAAGGCGATCACCAGCTTATGGCGAACTGCTAATGGGCGGTTGAAATTGTTTTATCTCTCCAGTTATCTGGTTTCCTTTACTGTGCTTGCTGGTAGTGGTTTTAACCATTTATATTGGACTAAGCCCACCTTTGGAGGTAATGGTTGGGGTGATTATTTTGCTTTATTAGCATTGGGTTTTGGTGCAGAAGCTACTCGGAACGTGGTCACACAAGTAGCCCGCAAAGCTGATGAATCAAGCTCATAGTATCATCAGCAGCAATTCACAGTATCAGCAATTTATAAGTAAATTTTTGTCTTTTAGCGCAAATTAGCTACCAAAGACGAAAAAGCCTAAAATATTTTTAACTCAGTAATTAAGAATAGGAATTAGTGTGACTAATCACAATCATCTCAGTGAAATTCTTGAGCGCATCCTGAAGGGTAATCAGACTGAGGCAGATATTGAAGAACTGCGGCGATCGCTAAAAATAGCTGACGGTGTAGTACAGTCAGTATCCCAAACGGGCAAGTTCAACACCAATATTGGGCAGATAACTGGGGGAGATGTTCATATAGGCGATCGTATTTACCAAGGTACAGATGCTGAAACACTGAGGCAAGTTTTACGAGAAGTTTTACCACAGCCAGATGAGAAGCCTCCCACTAACCTTACGGGTGCGGATGGGTTGGGTGAGTTGAGTGCTACCGTACCACAGCGACCACTCAGCTTTTTACCTCGTCCAGAGGAAATTAACTCATTAAAAAAATTAGTGGTGGGTGAATCAAACCAGATCGTCGCACTGACAAGTACTAGGCGGATGGTTGGTTTGCAGGGGATGGGTGGGCTGGGTAAATCCACGTTAGCCGCAGAACTAGCACGGGATGAAGAAGTAAGGCGACGATTTTGTCATGGTATTGTTTGGGTAACACTTGGTCAAACACCTATTTTGATCAATCTACAAGCTTCGATTGTAGGGGCGTTAACAGGAGAGCCAACACAATTTAAAGATGTTCAGGAAGGCAAGATTTTCTTGGGTAATTTGTTGAAAGGCAAAGCTTGCTTGTTGATTTTGGATGATATTTGGGATCTGAAACACGCTGAGGCTTTTACAGGTTTAGGTGAAACCAGCCATATACTTATTACTACTCGTAATGCCGAAATCATTCAAAAGCTGGGTTCACAAGAGTATCCGTTGGGCTTGTTGAGTAATGAGCAAGCACTAGAATTATTAGCACAAGCTTCAGAGCAAGCAGTAAAAACTCTTCCGAGTGAGGCTAAGGCGGTAGTAGAGGAGTGTAAAAATTTACCATTGGCTCTGGCAATGGTGGGAGCAATGGCTAAAGGTAAACCCAATCTCTGGGGAGGGTTGCTAAAACGATTAAAAAATGCTGACTTAGAAAAAATTAAGCAGCAGTTCCCAGAGTATCCTTATCCAGACTTGCTGCGGGCAATTCAGGTAAGCGTCGATGCCCTAGAGCCAGAGATAAAAGAACGATACCTAAATTTTGCTGTATTTCCCGAAGATACTCCCATTCCGGTAGGAGTTTTACAGACATTCTGGGAACCGGAAGGATTGGATGAATTAGATGTAGATGAAATTGTTACAACACTGGTGAATCGTTCACTGGCGCAGAAAGATCAATCAGGTCGCCTGAGTCTCCATGACCTCCAACTTGATTATGTGCGAAAGCAAGCCAATAACTTACCAGCGTTACACGGACAACTACTGCAAGCTTACGAAAGTAAATGTGCCGATGGCTGGGCAACAGGCCCCAAAGATGGGTACTTTTTTGAGCAATTGGGCTACCATCTGCTGCAAGCCAACCGCCGAGAAGAATTTCGGCAACTATTGCTGGAATTTAACTGGTTGCAAGCCAAACTGGAAGCCACTAATGCCAGTTCTTTAATTGCAGATTTTTATACATTTCCAGAAGATGAAGAATTACGTTTAGTGCAGCAGGCAATTTTACTGAGTCTTCAAGCCATAGCAAAAGACCCCAAACAACTGTGGAGCCAATTATATGGTCGGTTGATGAGTCAGGAAATGCCAGGGATTAAAACCATGCTGGAGCATCCCCCGCAAACTAGCTGGTTACGTCCATTGACTCCGAGTTTGCATCAGGCTGGTGGACTTTTACGTTGTACCCTAGAGGGGCATGAGGATTCGGTCAATGCCGTAGCCATCACCCCAGACAGGCGCAGTGCTGTTTCCGCATCCGATGACAATACCCTGAGAGTGTGGGATTTAAACTCTGGGCTTTGCCTGCACACCCTAGAGGGGCATGAGGATTCGGTCTTTGCCCTAGCCATCAACCCAGACAGGTGCAGTGCTGTTTCCGCATCGGCTGACAATACCCTGAGAGTGTGGGATTTAAACTCTGGGCTTTGCCTGCACACCCTAGAGGGGCATGAGGATTCGGTCTTTGCCCTAGCCATCAACCCAGACAGGTGCAGTGCTGTTTCCGCATCGGCTGACAATACCCTGAGAGTGTGGGATTTAAA
>NZ_JCACKA010000018.1:107373-108018 GCF_059505145.1 Mojavia sp. | reverse complement strand
GTGTGGGATTTAAACTCTGGGCTTTGCCTGCACACCCTAGAGGGGCATGAGGATTGGGTCTATGCCGTAGTCATCACCCCAGACGAGCGCAGTGCTGTTTCCACATCGGCTGACAAAACCTTGAAAGTATGGGATTTAAACTCTGGGCGTTGCTTGCATACCCTGGGGCATGAGAGTTGGGTCGATGCCGTAGCCATCAATCCAGACGGGTGCAGTGCTGTTTCCGCATCGGCTGACAATACCCTGAGAGTGTGGGATTTAAACTCTGGGCTTTGCCTGCACACCCTAGAGGGGCATGAGGATTCGGTCTTTGCCCTAGCCATCAACCCAGACAGGTGCAGTGCTGTTTCCGCATCGGCTGACAATACCCTGAGAGTGTGGGATTTAAACTCTGGGCTTTGTCTGCACACCCTGGGGCATGAGAGTTGGGTCTATGCCGTAGCCATCACTCCAGACGGGCGCAGTGCTGTTTCCGCATCGGCTGACACAACCCTAAAAGTATGGGATTTAAACACTGGGCTTTGCCTGCACACCCTAGAGGGGCATAAGGAGTTGGTCTATGCCGTAGTCATCACCCCAGACGGGCGTAGTGCTGTTTCCGCATCGGCTGACACAACCCTAAGAGTATGGGATTTCAACTCTGGG
>NZ_JCACKA010000018.1:0-107273 GCF_059505145.1 Mojavia sp. | reverse complement strand
CATTGTCTGCACATCCTAGAGGGGCATGAGCATTGGGTCGATGCCGTAGCCATCAGCCCAGACGGGCGTAGTGCTGTTTCCGCATCGCGTGACAAAACCCTGAGAGTGTGGGATTTCAACTCTGGGCATTGTCTGCACATCCTAGAGGGGCATGAGCATTGGGTCGATGCCGTAGCCATCACCCCAGACGGGCGCAGTGCTGTTTCCGCATCGGCTGACACAACCCTGAGAGTGTGGGATTTAAACTCTGGGTGTTGCCTGTACACCCTGGGACATAAGGATATGGTCGATGCTGTAGCCATCACCCCAGACGGGCGCAGTGCTGTTTCCGCATCGCATGACAAAACCCTGAAAGTATGGGATTTAAACTCTGGGCGTTGCTTGCACACCCTGTGGCATGAGCATTGGGTCAATGCCGTAGCTATCACCCCAGACGGGCGTAGTGCTGTTTCCGCATCGGACAATACCCTGAGAGTGTGGGATTTAAACTCTGGGCGTTGCCTGTACATCCTGGGGCATGAGAGTTGGGTCGATGCCGTAGCCATCACCCCAGACGGGCGCAGTGCTGTTTCCGCATCGGCTGACACAACCCTGAGAGTGTGGGATTTAAACTCTGGGTGTTGCCTGTACACCCTGGGACATAAGGATATGGTCGATGCTGTAGCCATCACCCCAGACGGGCGCAGTGCTGTTTCCGCATCGCATGACAAAACCCTGAGAGTGTGGGATTTAAACTCTGGGCATTGCCTACACACCCTAGAGGGGCATAAGGATAGAGTCAATGCCGTAGCCATCACCCCAGACGGGTGCAGTGCTGTTTCCGCATCCGATGACGATACCTTGAGAGTGTGGGATTTAAACTCTGGGCGTTGCCTGCATATCTGGACTGGTGATAGTGCTATTCGCTGCTGTGCCGCCTCATCTGATGGCGTTACATTCGTAGCGGGTGAACAATCAGGACGGGTACATTTCCTACGCTGGGAAGGATTGAACTAGAAAAATCAAAACCCAACATAGAAGAAAGTCACTGGTAATGAATATATCCAATGACCCCCTTGTTATTATCGACCGCATTTTAGCAGGCAATGTCACAGAAGCCGACCTTGCAAGTTTACGCCAGTTACTAACTCCTAATAGCAGCCAAAATGTAGTGCAGTTAGGCAAATACAACGTCAACATCGGACAGGGGCAAGACATTCACATAGGCGATAATATTTACCAAGGCACTGATGCAGACACTATTAAAACAATTATTCAAGCTGTATTAGAAGAATTTGAACTTCCCCACCAAGGAGCAGATAAAAAATTGCAAAAATGGAAATATTTGCACACCTTCAAAAGTCATTCAGGTGCAATCAACGCTTTAGCAATTAGTTCTAATGGGCAAACATTGGTAAGTGGTAGCAATGATAAAACACTCAAGATTTGGGACTTGAGAACTCTGCAATTACTCTACAGTTCTCCCCCCAGCCAAACTGCTATTACATCCCTAGCTATTAGTGCAGATGAAAATACTATTGTAGCTGGTAGTCAGAGAGGCACAATCAGAATTTGGAACTTACAAACTAGAGAATTAATTAGCAATCCCACCAAATTACATGAAGGCTCAATCAACTGTGTTACCATCAATCCTGATTGTCAAACTGTTGTTACCTGTGGCTCTGATAGAAACCTCAAGGTAATAAATTTATTGACTAAAGATATAATTCACAACTTACCCGCAGGAACAACCCCCATCAAAGCAATTAGCATTAGCCCAGATAAACAAACACTGGTAACTACTAGCGAAGCAGGCACAATTAAAACTTGGAACTTAACCACAGGAAAATTAATTTATTCTCTTGCAAAAGCTCATGAAAGTTCAATAAATACAATAGCATTTACTCCTCATGGTCAAAAATTTATCACAGGTAGTTCCGATAAAACCATTAAAGTCTGGGCTATAAATTCCGCTCAACAAATAGAATTGCTACACACTCTAGACAGAGGAAAAACCCCAGTTAAATGTCTAGCAATTTATCCAGATAGTCATACTCTCATCAGTGGTAGTGAAGGCGGCGTAGTCAAATTTTGGGATTTAGAAACACAAGAAATACTGCACACACTCCTAGAAGTTCATCTAAGCTCAATCAATTGTCTTGCGATTAGTTCAGATAGCCAAAACTTTATAACTGGTAGTGAAGGCGGTAACATCAAACTTTGGCGCAGGTATTCTTAAAGATTTAGCTGAAGCAGACAATAGCGATCGTCAATCTTATAAAGAATATTGAAAGTGAGGAAGATGTGAAAAATCTCAGAGAATGCAATTGGTAAGTTATTGACAATCAAACAACTAGATCAATTTATGAAAAATAGTTTATGTAATATTTAAGATAACTTAATTATTGACTAGATTTTTTGAATGAAATACCTTATGGCTATACGATAATTTACTGTTTAAATTAAAACTAATGACATCCCCTGAAGAGTTAAACTCTATACTAGAGCGCATAGTAAAATACCAGCATACTGAAAGCGATATCGCGCTTCTACAACAGTGGGTCAGTAGTGGTAGTCAGATTGTCTCACAGCAAGGGAAATATGCGGTTAACCTGGGACAAGGACAGGAAATACACATAGGCGATCGCATTTATCAGGGTGCTGATGCCGAAGTTGTCAAGGGAATTTTACAAGAAGTTTTACAAACAGTTCAGCCTAATCTTCAACTGGCTGGAATTCCTGAGAACTTGCCCCGTAGCGGCGTAGTGCAGTTTGTCGGGCGGGAGCAAGAACTGGAAACTCTACACCAGCAGCTACAAGAGAATACACCAGTGGCAATATCTGCGATCGCAGGGATGGGCGGCATCGGTAAAACGGAACTGGCACTACAATACGCCTTGCTACGCAAGCAAACTTACCAAGGCGGTATTTGCTGGTTGCGTGCAAAAGGATTAAATGTAGGCACTCAAATTGTGCAGTTTGGACAATCACGGCTTCAACTCCACCCACCTGAAGACCTAGACTTAATTGGTCAAGTAGGATTTTGCTGGACTCACTGGCCAGCAGGTGAGGTGTTAGTCATATTCGACGATGTAACAGACTACGAAATCATCAAACCTTATTTTCCTCCTGCTGAACCTCGGTTCAAGGTAATGATTGCAACTCGCTTACGGTTAGGTAAATCCGTCAAGCAGTTAGAGATTGAAGTACTAAGCGAATTAGCAGCCCTAGCATTATTAGAATCGTTAGTGGGAACAGAACGCATTCAACGCGAACTAGATAATGCCAAAAAACTCTGTGCCTGGTTGGGATACTTACCTCTGGGATTGGAGTTGGTAGGACGCTATCTTGACCGTAAACCCGACCTGACTGTGAGTGAGATGCAGCAACGGTTGGAGAAGAAGAGATTGGATGAGCGATCGCTTTCTAAACCTGATGCTGACATGACCGCATCTTTGGGAGTCGCTGCTGCCTTTGAACTAAGTTGGGAGGTACTTGATGAGCCAACAAAACAGCTAGGTTGTTTACTTAGCTTATTTGCCCTCGCTCCCATTCCCTGGTCGTTAGTCGAGTCGTGTCTGCCACAAGATAAAGAAGACTTGGAAGAACTGCGGGATGATAACCTACTGAACCTGAACCTCATCCAACGTAAAGGTGTAGCCATTTATCAACTGCATCAACTGATTCGAGAATTCTTCCAGGCAAAGCAACATAGCATCACTAACTCTGAGCAACTCAAATGGCAATTCTGTCAAGCAATGGTAGCTGTTGCCCAAAAAATTCCAGAAAATCCAACTCGTAACTTGCTTCTAGAACTAGCACCTACCATGCCCCATGTGGCTGAAGCTGCCACAATATTAAATAATTACTTAGCTGATACAGATATACTCAAACCATTTGAAGCTCTAGGTCGGTTTTACGAAAGACAAAGTTTTTATCAACAAGCCGCAGACTGGTATGAAAGGTGTCGTAGCCTAACTGAGCAACGCTTCGGTAGCGACCATCTTGATGTTGCAACGAGTATTAACTATCTGGCATATATTTACAGGTTGCAAGGTCGTTACGTAGAAGCTGAACTGCTGTGTCAACAAGTATTAAAGATTAGACAAAGTTTGTTAGGTGCAGAAGCTCCTCAAGTCGCTGACAGTCTCAATCAACTAGGAATGCTTTACTTCCAACAGGGAAAATACGATGATGCAGAGGCTTTATACAAGCAAGCATTGGAGATGAAGCAACGTTTGTTAGGTTTTGAACATCCAGATGTAGCAGAATATTTAAATAACTTAGGGTTCCTCTACCTTGCTCAGGGACGCTACAGCAAAGCAGAACCACTATTTGAACAAGCAATTATTTTTTATAAACGTACAAAAGCAGAAATTTATTTGGCTACAACTTTAAATAACCTGGCACGGCTTTACGATGCCCAAGAACGCTACGCCGAAGCAGAAATTTTGTATATACAAGCACTAGAACTTTTCAAAAGCTTATTAGGAGAAGAACACCCTGATATTGCTATCTGCCTTAACGACCTAGCATTTATCTATGGACAAAAAGGTGATCAAGAAAGGGCAGAAACTACATACATTCAAGCATTAGAGATGCGACGAAAGCTTTTAGGAAATGAGCATCCTGATGTAGCAGTTAGCTTGAATGATTTAGCCAAATTCTACACTTCTTTGAAACGTTATGCCGAGGCTCAACCACTTTATCTGCAAGCCTTAGCAACCCTTGAGGAAAAACTCGGTAAAGAGCATCCATTTACAGTCAAAGTGTACCAAAATCTATTGGAATTAAGGTATACAGCCGACACAATTTAATTATAATCAGGTACTATTTTATGCGTTCACGAACTTTTACTCTGTTTTCTTTATTTACTGCTGCTTTAACTGGATTTTTATTTTGTGCTTGTCAAAAGCAACAAATTGTGAATCAAGGCAAACCTGAGCAAATTACTAATACAAATATTAGTAAAACCCCCCAAAAATCTATTCAAAATTCAGAAAAATGTGTTGTTGAAAATACAGAACAAGATACTAATACTAATTTAATTAAAAGTGAACAAATTACTGTTGAACAAGCAGATAAGCTCTGGCAAGAGGGAACTAATCAATATACAAAAGAGTTTAAATATAATAATGCATTAAAAAATTTTGAAATAGCTCTGAAAGTTTACCAAAAAGAGAAAAATTTTGATAAACAAGCAATTACCCTTGGTAGTATAGGAACTGTTTACTATCAAATAGCAGATTACAATAAAGCGATTAATTGTCATAAACAACGTCAAATAATTGCTGGTGTAATAAAAAATGGAAAAGAAGAGGCAGCTGCTTACGGTAGCTTGGGAAATGCTTACTATGCAATGGGTAATTACCCAAAAGCTCGTCTTTATTACAACAGAATTTTAAAAAGAATTGTTAGAAATGAAAAGATTTCTATGGATAAGGATGATCGAAAGCGAGCGGAAGCGATCGCTCTAGCAGGACTGGGAAGTGTTGCCCACAGTGTAGGTAACTATACAAAAGCAATAAAACTTCATGAAGAACGTTTGAATATTGTTAATGAAGCTCTCAATAATCAAGACTTAACTGAAGAAAATCGAAAATACTTTATTAAATTAAAGGCATCTGCTTTCGGTGGTTTAGGTAACGCTTACCACAAACAAGGCAATGATGAAAAAGCAATAGAATACTATAAAATACATTTGGAAACTGCTGTAGATGACAAAGATAAACGAGAAGAAGCAATTGCTTTAGGGGAATTAGGCAGTGCTTATCATAGAATTTGGCAGCGTAGTAATTTTAGAGAAGCAGATGATTTAGATAAGGCAATAAAACATTATGAAGAGCGTTTAAAAATTGCTGAAAGTATTGGCGATCGTCGTTTAGTAGCATCTACTTACGGTGGTTTAGGTAATATTTACTATTCAACAGGTAATCTTGAAAAAGCTAATCTTGAAAAATCCCATAATGATTATAATGAAGCTATTAAATATACTAATAATTATTTAAATATTTCAACAGGTATTAAAGATAAGCCTGGCATGGGTAATGCTTTAAGTATATTAGGAGTAACTTATTTTCAGATTAATAATATCCTTAAAAACCAGGAAAAAACACTGAAAAAAGCTGGCAGAATTACAGAAGCCGAACAAAAATTTGCTGAAGCTCAAGAAAATCTGGATAAAGCCATAAAAAACTTGAATGAAGCGATAGAAGTTAGGGAATCCCTGCGAAAAGGGTTAACTGAAATAGAAAAATATTTATTTTTGATACTCAACAAACTACTTACCTCAATCTCCAACAAGTTTATGTGAATAAAGGCAATTATGATCTGGCATTAGAGATTGCAGAAAGAGGAAGAGCGAAAGCGTTCGTAGACGTTTTGGCAAAGCAGTTAAAAATGAATAGAGAAGTATCTAGTAATTTGAAGATTCAAGATATTAAAAAAATTGCTCAAGACCAGCAAGCTACTTTAGTAATTTACTCAAATATATTAGAAAAAAATTCTATTACTAATCATAGTGAAAAACTTTATATTTGGGTAGTTAGACCAAACCAAGAAAAAGTAAATTTTAAACAGGTTGATCTGCAAGATCCAAAAGTTTCTAAAAGCCTGAAGGAAAGTTTTACTAAAATCAAACAGAATTTTCCACAAGGTGATAGACCAATTGATCTTTTAGGAGGTTCCATTCCTCGTACATATCTTCGTGGTACTAAAAAAGATATAAATTCAGGTCAACAAACTTCTCAAAAAACTATAGAAGTATTAGCAGCCTATTATCAACTTTTAATTGAGCCAGACGAAAAAGGAAAAATATTAACAAACGAAGATAAGAAAGTTATCTTCATTCCTCAAGGAACTTTATTTGAAATACCTTTTGCTGCTCTCTACGATAATCAAGCAAAACAATACTTAATTGAAAAACACACGATTTTGGCTTCTCCCTCGGTTAAAGCATTAGATATGCTCTACAAACGACAGCAAAAGGGTGAGTTGAACAGCAAACCTTTACAAAACAAAGACTGGCTAATTTTGGGCATAGAAGAAGCAAAGCCGACACAATTATGTTCTCAAAATGTACAGTTAAATAAATTACCAGGAGCAAAACAAGAAGCAAAAGATATTGCTTCTGTTATTTTCCAAGGAGAAGCAATGGAGGAGAAAACAGAAGCCGCAGTTAGGCAAAAAATGCCTCAGGCACGAATGATTCATCTGGCGACTCACGGCTTACTAGATAATTGTGAAGAAGACGCAGAAGTTCCAGGTGCGATCGCTTTAGATGCCTCTGAGAATAATGACGGTTGGCTGACTGCCAGTGAAATTTCACAAATGAAGTTACAAGCTGAGTTAATTGTTCTCAGTGCTTGCGATACTGCACGGGGACGGCTGACTGCGGATGGTGTGATTGGTTTGTCTCGGTCGGCGCTAGCTGCTGGTTCTTCTAGTGCGATCGTTTCCTTATGGAAGGTAGAAGACAAATCAACATCTTTCTTGATGAAAGAGTTTTATACACAATTGAAAGAACAGCAATCAAAATCAGGAAAATTCGACAAAGCAGAAGCTTTACGTCAGGCAATGTTGAAGACAAAAAACTATGTCGATAAAAATACAAAAAAGAAAATTTACTCTGAGCCTTATCAATGGTCTGCCTTTACCCTAGTTGGTGAACCTACAACACAGTTAGAGACGCGTCAGTGATGACTATCGACGATGAATTAACTTAAAGCCATCCTTGCTCGCATCGTCAAATACTAGACGACGAAGACAGATATGACATTTTTGCGGCAGTAGTTAAGTGGTAGTCAATTTCAACGATGTAATTACAATTTAGTTACGCAAAAGTATCAAATGGCACATATTGACCACCTCAAGCAAATTCTGGATCGGGTTGAAAAAGGAGAACAAACCGATGATGATATGAAGTTTCTACATCAGAAACTGCTGACTGGCGATCGCCTAGTTGTATCACAACTAGGTAAGTACAACGTCAATATCGGGAAAGGGGAAGATATACATATAGGCGATCGCATTTATCAACAACTGTATTTACCTTAGAACCAGATAAAGTTGCTACTTGGGCGCAAATGTTGTCGGGTAAGGGCAGTATTTGGGCATTGGGATATGTGTTTAAGTTAAGTGCAACTCCTGTTAATAAAGAAATTAGTTTATTTAACCTTACTCATAGTGATTTGAGTGCAGAACAGCGTGTACAGGCGTTTCGGGTAACAGCTTCACCAATGGCACGAAAACTCGCAGGATTATTAGCTTCTGCACCTGTGATTAGTTTGCCAATTGTGCGATTGATTCAAGAAGCAATGTTAAAAGATTCTCAGCAAGTTCATGTAGCTGAGGTATTTTTAGGGGGATTATTAAAACCATTATCTGAGATTAATGCAGATACTTATCCTGATTATGTTCAATATGAATTTATGGATGAGGTACGGGAGTTATTAATTGATTCTGTTCCTTCTCAGTATGTTTTGAATGTAGTGGATGAGGTATCAAAATATGTATCGAAAAAAGCAGGTTTATCACTAGAGTCCTTTGCTGCTGTATTAAGGAATCCTCAGCAAGTTATAAATGCTGATATTGCAGAGAAAGCAAAATATTTTGCAACAGTTACTGCTCAAGTCTTAAGACGTTTGGGTGGGAAGTATGCAAGAGTTGCGGATAATTTAGATGACTATAATAAGTATGCAAGAGTTGCGGATAATTTAGATGACTATAATCATGACTTGGAAGCAATATTGGATGAGTTCAGAACAATAAGAACAATATTGGGTGAGTTGGAAAGAATATCGAAACACTCTCAAGAACTTGAAGAATTTGGGGAACTAAAAAGAACTATACCAGATTTTAAAATACTTGTAAATTCTCTATTGAGTAATCCTCAGCAAGCTATAAATGCTGATATTACAGAGAAAGCAAAATATTTTGCAACAGTTACTACTCAAGTCCTAAGAGATTTCGATAGAGACTATAGATATAGACATTTGGGCGGAGACTATGCAAGGGTTACGGATAAATTAGATGACTATAATCATAAAGATTACGAACAAATTAATGATTTGACAAGTGTATTGTATGATTTGAAAGAAATTTTGGAAAGATTGGAAAAGGATCTATAACCTGCACGCTTTAGTGTACTAAGGACTAAGATAAAAGATTCTGAAATTCTTATAGATTCTCTTCGCGACTTAGGTATTCGTGTTAAGTTAGAGGCTGATACTCGTGGTCGTCATGGTATGAGAGTTCGTACTGATATTGTCGCTGTTCTTGAAGGTGAGTGCGACATAGGTTACAGTAAAAACAGCGACGGCTCTTTTGACTTAATCGCTGACTTGTGGGGAGTCGCCAAGAAACATAATCACACTGTATTGGTTAACTCTATTAACCAAAAATATGCTGTTAATAAAACAATTAAAGAAGCCAAACAGCGAAAAGGGAAAGAAGGGAAAAAGGGAAATGCTTCTATTTCCATGAGTAGCAGTGAACCCATTAGCAGTTTTAATATAAAAAATAAATGCCCTAGATGTGGCTCTAAGCAAACAATTAAATATGGATATTTTCAGGGTAAACAAAAATATAAATGTCAGAATTGTGGTACTGAATTTTCATGATGATAATATTTGATCGTCTTAGGTTTTACGCAGACAAAATATAGCAAGATTAAATGAAATAACAAAATACCTAAAACTAATATTTGTAACGATTAAACTCAAGCATAATTGCTTTTCTTAGGATATATAAAGGTTAACAAAGTAGCGTTAATTGCTAGGTATGATGGAAAAACCGTCAAACCTCCCAGTAGACAATGAATTTACCTGAGCTAGGCAACTATCTGGATCGGATTGTCAATTTCTGTTCCAGTGGAAAGACCGTGTTGGCTGGCGATCGCATACTGCTTGAACCATAATCAAAATGACCACCTTTGAAGAATTAAACGCCATACTTGAGCGCATCGTCAAAAAACAGCAGACTGAAACTGACATAACAGTTCTGCGAAAATGGCTCAGTGGTAGTGGTCAAATTGTCTCTCAGCAAGGGAAATATGCAGTCAACTTGGGACAAGGACAGGATATTCACATAGGCGATCTCATTTACCAAGGTGCACTTGCTGAAACGATACATTAGTTATTTGAAATAAGCGATAAGTTGCATCTGAATGACTGGGATTCTCTGGAATATGAGTAAGGAAATATTGCGAATCATTAATTGCTAACGCTGCAAAATACTCCTGAAATGTTGGATGAAAAAACGCATACACTGCCTTCCTTGGAACCTGCACATCCACTCCTACCTTATTCAGCCATCCCAACTGCAATGCTAACTGAAACAGCGAATTGGGTTCATCCGGTTCACCCAAAAACTTACATAAAAAATCATGTCGCAATCGAAATCGAGTTTCTTCTTTATCAATTGCCTCCCGTGCCAACTCACCCAACCCTGCATTTAACCGCCTGCGCTGTTCCGCTGTCGTCGAAAATTGCTCTCGCTTCCACTCATAAAAATCCGCCACAAATTGCTCATACAGCCCCGCTTTCGTCTCTGGTAGCGTTCCCTCTCCTAAATAGCAGTTAAAACACAGCATCGTCAGCCGCAGCGGATTTTTCACCAAATCCCGAATCCGTTCCTTCGCCGGCACCTTTAACGCCGCACACAACTGTTCTGCCTGCGTTCCCTGCTCTTCTGGTAACGCCCGAAACCACTGGCCAATAAACTGCTCCACCTGCTGTGGATAGGCAAACTCTAGTGTACGATAGGTATCAAATGTATCCAGCGTATTACAGTTGCTATCCCATAGATTCAATCGACAAGTCAGCAAAATTCGTGCCTGCGAAAGCAATCCTCCTATCCGAACCTGCCGCTCAATCTCTCTCAATGAATTGCTGAATGGAGCCTGCATTTCATCAGTTCCATCTAGCAACAGCCAGACTCGTCCTTGCTGAAACTGGGCAACAAAGGCATCCTTAATTTCTGGAGGGACTTCTGCTTGACCAATCTTTCGGATAATAGCTTGTAGCCATCGCTCCAATAAATACGGTTCTAGTTCTTGCCCCCGTAAATCTGCCAGTGGCACCCAAATCGCCATCGCCTCTTCTATTTCTTGTGCCACCCAACCAGCGATCTGCTGTAGTAAGGTAGTTTTCCCTGCTCCTGGCTCTCCAATAATAGCAATGCGTTTTCCCTTACTCTTAGGACTTTGCCCTTGCCGCAGCACCTGCTCAAGAAAATCTTGATGCGCAAACTGCTGGGTAACTTCTGTTTCTTCATACAAGGCTGAACCCTGCTCTGGTAATACATCCTCTCGCCGTCGGCTTTGTCTCTTACGTTCCACCAGTCCCAGGGGTACGTACACCTGTTCTGTTCGATAAGCAATCCCCTCAATACTAGTTAGCGGATTAGTGGTAAGTCGCTGCTGCTCCTCTAAGATTTCTTTACTAAGTGAGTGCCAGTCAACTTCTTTTTGGAAATTTTGCGGAGAGAGTACCTCTTGTAGTATTGCTCGGATAGATTCGGCATCCACTCCTTGATAGTGGCGATCGCCAATGTGAATTTCCCCTGCCTGCACCTGCCCAATATTAGTGTTAAACTTGCCATCCTGAGAAACGAATTGCAGCGAACCACTACTCATTCTTAAATATTGCCGCAGTACAGTAGCCTCCTCTTGAGAGGAATTGCCTAGGAGGATACGATCAAAAATAGCGATTAATTCATCAGGAGTCTTCATTTCTTGCAAGATATTGAACCAGGAGCAGTAGCAAGAACGGCAGCCACAGCATTACACCTTTAGACAAGCATAAATGATCAGCTTAATGAGTGGGGATAGTAAAATTAATAGGATACATATATAAAAACGAGAAAGTACCTGGCAGCTATGGAGTTAACTTCTTTTTTGAGCGATCGCTTGTGGCACTGCCTCATGTAATTTTATAAAAAAGCTAAAGTCGTAAAAGACTGCCCTATAACTACATTCAGGCAATTTAATACTCGTGTCTACCATTCAATAGAAATATAATGGCTGGCGAGAGCAGATCAGTTTTGCTCCCAGCCAGCGGTGGCGATTTTAGAATACTCAAAATCGGCGTGAGAATAATTGGCGATCGCCACGCTTGCAAAAGACGAGAGCCTGAATCAAGCTCTGTTACACTCCTGGGAAACTTGCCTCTACTTCACAATTACGAAACGAACCCATAGAATTGGCTTGCTGCCGTTGTTGGCGGATAGCTTGCAAACGATCTAACGCCTCATTCATAATTTTGACTATGTGACGTTCATAACGACTGAGTAATTCGATTTGTGGTCGGATAACTTGCGATCGCCTAGTTAAGTCTTGATAATCCGCGATCACTTTTTGGTGTTCTTTCTCCACCTGAATTATCTCTTTCTCAATTTTCTCAAGCTCGTTGAGCTTTTCTCTACATTTCTGCTCAACCTTATCAATCTGGAACTTAACTATAGAGCAACGTAACTGATTTTTAGTTTTAGGGTATTGCTCATCAGCTAGGTCTTGTTGAGCTATCCTTATTAAGACTTGAAGCTGACTGACCTCGCCATAAAGGGTTTGCTTTTCCTTCTGCTCTGTTAAAAATTCTTGGCAAGCATTAGCATATTCCACCGCACTTGAATAACACAGAGGATTAACAGAAATGCTCTTGAATGGATGCTGATATAAAAACTTTGTGATGGTCTTCTCTGCGTCACCTAGCCACTCTGACCAGATAGAATTGAAATATTTCTTCCTAACATCTTTATCTAGGTCACGATAGATTTTTAATGTCTCTAGTAGTACTAGGCTCAATTCTCGCTCAAGCGCTCTATTATCTGGGTGAAACAGTGTTTTATTCTTTAGTTCATAGTCATCTTTTTCGTAGTAAGGGTATTTAGCTACAGTTGGCGGTTCTAGGGGAGGAGCAGGCGTTAAAGCATGAGATGCCAACGCTGATTCTGTCATCCACAGGCGATAAAGTCGAATCCTCGCCATTGCTACTTGCTCCAGTAGCGTAATTTCGGTAGGTGACTCCGGTTGAAATTCGCCGATTAACTCCTCCATAAATTGCTGAAACTTCAAGGCATCTTCACCGATAACAGGGGCTTTAGTTGCCAACAATCCGTGACGAGTCGCATTCATTCTGGTAATCTTCCTTCCTTGCTCTGTCGTCGCTCCACGGCTTTTTTTTCCGTTGTTTCTGCTAACTTCTGCGGGGCAAACCATAATGTCAAGTGATGAGATTTTTTTAAAAGTTGATAGCAATCAGCATTACCAATCCTAGGATTGGTAAGTATTTGGGTATTTTGTTGATGTTGTTGATGATAAATTTTGGGCATCATATCATCTTGAATATTAAGCGAGTATAAGCAACATATAGCGATCGCTCATCCACAGAAACATTAGAAGATACAAAGCCTGAAAGCTTCTCCCTGATTAAGATTGAAGCTGATGATTTATCATCAACAAATCATCAACAATTTCATCATTTCCTCCTTCATAAAAGAAGGTTGGTGCTCAATAACTTCAATTACTGGCTAGCAGGGTAGTATTTTTTGTTGATAAGTTCGATAATGCCACCCTCAACTAAAGCCTGGCAGTCTTTGCGTAATTTATCACTGGGAATTTTCTTGAGTGCAGAAATTCCACTCTTAATTTATCGAATTTGCGAACCTGGCTTACGCTCCACAAATTCTTTGATCTTAAGCAAATTGCCAGCTAATTCTAGTTGTGGAGAATTATAGGTATAAATCAGTTTGAGTTGAGCAATGTAGAAGTCAATCATCAAACAGGCAATCTCCATAGCTTCGCCTTCTATAAATTCACTCGGATTAGTTTCACCTGCTAGCACAGAATTAATTAAGTGCAACCAAAGTGCAAATCGAGCTAGATAGGTTTCAAACTTTGGGTATGCAGTCTGTAACCCAGGATGTGTTTCTTGTTTTGTCCAATCAATTAATTGGTGCTGGTATGCTTGAAAAACTGCTTTTGCACCTTGAGTTAAGAAGTAATCTCTATTTGGTAGATTCCCTAAAATTTTGTAGATTTTTGTTAGGTACTCTGCAAGCTTACCGCCTGAATCATCCTCTTCTGCAAATAAGTTGATATAAGCTGGAGGGCAAGGGACTGTGCTGAAAAGCCATCGAGCAAACTCACCAGTGTGGTCTTCATGGTTTGCCATGAGTTTTTGAAGTGTTAATGGCTGAGTAGAACCTGTGCGAGAAATAGCAGATTTAGGAAGATAAACAGTACCTTCTTCTTTTACTGTATCTTTAGAAAGAGATTTACCATTAAATTCAGATAAGTCAAGCTCTGCATCATCACCCTTCCCGCCACGATACTTATTTCGTCCATTGAAAAATCCTGACCACTCATCACGGTAGTAGAGCAAACCACGAGGATTTTCACTGTGGATTCTCATTCTTGCTTCAGTAGTTGAGTTTTGCACTATATAGCGACGGCGTGGTGGTGGAGGTTCAGGTAATCCTACGCTATCTCCTCTTTTTTTGCTCTTCTCTTGGCGAAGTGCATATTGGTAATTGTCATTTTCTTGCTTAAACTTGCGGAATTCTTCTGTTTCAAGTTCTTCAAGTGGATCTATGGCGAGCCTTTGCGATGGAGTTTTCTTGCTACCACTAGGTGCAAGGTTGCAAGTCCAAATTATACAAGTCTGACAGTAACCAGATTTTGGATCAATAATGATTCGAGATGATGTTCCAATCCTAGAAGCAGCAACTGGAATAAAAGTATTGATCACAGCCTCTATAGATGTGGGCATTGCTTTTGCTACTGTTGTCAACGACTCTGCTAAATTGCCGTTATCTCCCCAGAATAAGTCATAAGGGTTAAGACGTGCTTTTTGACAATCCAATAAACTTGGTAGCGCTTTTTTTACATCACTGCGTTTCTCATTTTCCTCTAGTTCCTTGATTCGGGCATGATATAGCGCCCATACTTTGTGTATGCGTCTGCCAGATTTAATTGCTAAATCCTCAATTGCATCTGTAAGTTCTGATTGTGGCAAGTCCTCTTGAATTAACTTCTCCAATTCTGCTTCAAGCAGAGTTGTGCTAAGAGGATGTCTGACATTTTCAGTCTCGGTAACTACTTGCTTAAGTAATTGTGGAATATTGAGCAATGCTTTGAGATGATTCTCAATCTCTAATTTAATAGCAGGAGGGCATTTAGCATCAAATGTTGCTTTGTCCAATCTACGAATTTTCTGCCAGCAGCTTTCCTCTCCACCTAGGTATTGTGCAGATGGTTGGCAAGATGACGGATCTATAGTTTTAAGAATTCGTTGAATGCGATCGCTATCAATCCCTAATTTCTTACCCGCTAACTCAACAAGATTTTCAGCATCACCACTAATTGATATCTCATTCTCAAAGCACCAATTCTGCCAACCAAAAGCTTCCTTAGCTAGTGTAGTTAGTGCCTCACTACGATCGCCACTGGGATTAGCACCATTTGAGATCTCTTTTGATTTTTCTGTGAGTAACTTTTCTATAGGTAGTCCATGAGGAGCTAAGTGTAATTGAGCTAATGATGGTGGGAGGTTTGTGCTGGCTTGTTTTTTGGTTGAATAAAGACCTATTGATTCTAAATCTTCCACCTCAACTAATTCACCTTTATTTATTGATTGGTATGGATTTCCAGATGGGCCAATTGTTGGACTCAGAACCGTAAACCGACCATTACCTAAGCATTCCCCTACATGCTTACCTCCTGTGGATAATGCAAAGTTGGTAAACTCAGGCTTCTTTCTAACTCGAATACCAATTCGCCAACCCCCTGAATGAGTGCGTTCGATAAATGTCGCCTTTAAAGCTGGGTAACGATTTAGCCATTCTGAGACTAGGCGATCGCATTCTTGCTGTGAATCGAAATTTTTGACATCAAAATCAATCCAAACAGTGTTATTCCAACCGCCGAGAGTGCCTACTCCATTAAGAGGATTGGCGAACCATGTATCTAGCTCAATCTGTGTAGGTAATCTTTTTTGGTACTGAGTGTGAGGTATTAGATGAGGTTTATTGCTTTCATCTAAGTAACTAGGATTTTTGCCCGTAAAAAAGGGCTTAGGTGTTGCTCCGTCTTTTTCATACTCAATATTTCCATTTTTATCACTCTTGGGATACTTAAATGGGTCTTGTTTCGGCGCGACTGGTAGTGCTGGATATCCGTGTTTGGTAAGCCACTCAATAGCTGTGTTGCGATCGCTGATAAAATTATTGTGGATAGAAGTTGTCTCCATTAACATTGCTCACCTCCTGTTTCCACAATCAGATATAAAATTTTCTCTTGGAGCAACCCTAACTTTTTACAGTTGTAATTTTGAGATGCCATTTAGCTGACCTTCCTTCCGCGTTTCAGGGGTTGATTTGAGGGAAGAGAGTGAAGGTAAGCTTCTATTGCTCTTTGGTGAGCTTGAGGATTATCTCGATTAGCGATCCAATCAAGTATTAGCGGAAGATTATACAGCGTGGTTCTAGAATTAATCTTTTGCCAGTGAATGCTCTCCTGCCAAATTCCTTGGAGCCGATATCGCTTAAATGTTTCAGAAGACAATCCTATCTGGTTAGATAGTTGTTTTTTGGTGACAAAATTGTTCATATTAGAGTAATTTGTCATTAACTACTCTAATATGAACAATTTTAGTTTAAGAAAACTGAAAGCGACTTTTCGTGCTAAATCCTTACGTAGCAAGCATTCCAGAAATAAGTTATTTTTGACGTATCTTACTTTGGGTATGAGGAGAAAAGCTCTAATAGCCACCTTAAGATATCAACATATCAAGGCGATTTTTATTAATTGCTTACTATAGTTTAGTCTGTAGTTTCATCCATAAAAGTGACTTGCTTCTTTTTTCTTCTATCTCGCCTTTGTCTTTTTCCGTCTTGAGAATCCTCATCTTCTTTTCTACCTTGCCTTTGTATTTTTCCTTGATTAAAAGCCCGGTATTTTTCACTCTTCATCAACGCCACAAAAGTCTCTCTAGCACGCACCACAGGCATATAAAATTTCTGTCTGAATTGATGATCGCGCTCTGCAAAGCTAATTGCTTGAGTTATAATTTCCCAGGTATAGGGGCTTTCCTCCCGATCAAAAGGATTTTCAGATCCCCGAAGTTTACGGTTTTGCTGTTGCAGACGAGCCAGGTAATTCTTTACTGGCACTTGACCACCAAGACAAGCAAAATTTATAACCATAAGGTTCGTTTCTAGTATTAAGTCACGGAACATTAGTGCAGGATAAAGGGTCAAAGGTTTTAACGAGTGGATCTGTTCAAGCATTGTAAGAACAGCTTTCCATAGTTCAACTTCTGGTTTGATAATGGCTCTCTCGTTTCTTTTGAGCTTCCAATACGGAAATTTAGCATCAATCTTTTGCCGATAAAATTCCCCTACAACTGCCTTATGATATTGCAGTAGCTGTCTTCCTGTAACTGTCTGTATCAAATCTTGGTTTTGCTCCTCAGATGTAATTTCCTCAAAAACTGCCACAAGAATCACTAAGGGATTATTTATCTGAAATGCTGAGGGAGCTATTAAATAGGGGCTAGGCACTAATATGTATGGATTGGGCACAAATAATAGATTTTCGCTCATACGACTCTTAGATTTTTAGTTATGATAATTGACGATTGCTGTCGCAGAAAGGCAAGACTTTCAACGAAATGCTAGATTCAGACAAGAATGTTAGCAAGTAAGGCTCAAAATTCAATTGCTCCCTAATGTAGGACTTACGCCCAAATGACGTGAAAGCATTGATTTAATGTAGGGATAATTCATGAATTGCCCCTACATTTCTTACTAGATAAGTAATAATTAGTCGATTGGCCGTAAGCTCAACATTTTCAAGAAATCTGCATAGTGCTTCTCAATCATTTCAACGCTTGTATCGCACCATCCGGCGATGACTGACTCAGGAATGCCTTTAATAATTTGAAGAGTAATGAAGGTATCCCTACAGCTATAAGGCGTGGTGTCTGGCTTAATTGGGTCAACAATACGATTCCAGGCATTATTGCAAAAATTGTTGTAAGTGATTACTTTACCTTTTGGGCTGGGAAAAACTAAAGCATCTGGATGAGGGTTCTCAGGTTTGATAGATAGTAGTAACTGTCGCAATCTTTCTGAACAGGAGAATCGCCGCTTTTTGTTATTTTTCGACCCTTCCACTCTAATAGGAATACCATTCCCAGATGTTGTCACCAAACCTTCAAAGCGGATAAAACCACAATCTTCTGTTATATGCTTCCATTGGAGTCCGATCGCTTCTGATGGACGGCAGCCTGTTAGAAATAAGAATTCGACAAAGGGAGCATAGTGAGCATAACTGATACCTGTAAAGCCTCTACCGTTCCAGTTTCCCCGATGATTCTTAAAAGCCTGGATAATTTTTTCTCTTTCTTCTTCGGTAAAAGCGTTTGGCTTAGGTTCCAATTGATAACGGTACTTCGGCATTTCGTTAGCCATTCCTACATAAGGGTTAGTACCAATCAATCCATGCTTTACACCCCACTTACAAGCTGCATTGAGTTGAATTAATGCTCGTTTAGTTTGGTGTACCGTGGTAATTGCCTCTAAACCGGCTTTAACCTTCACAGCGTCTAGTAATGGTATATCACCCAAGCGCGTAAACAATTTAGTAAAGCTATTGTGGTACCCCTTAGTTGTTTCCTTCAAACTTGATGACTTGTAAGCAAGATAACCCTCCCAAAGTTCAGTAATTTTCATCCCAATTTGGGGTGTAATTTCAGACTTTAAAAGAGTAAGAGCTAATTCAGGTTTGTACTTTTTCAAAGTTGGATCAAAATTTCCTGAAGCAATATCCAACTCAATCTGAGCCTTTTTCGCTTCTGCTGCTTTGCGGTTTAATTTAGTGTCGGCCAATCCAATCGATAGATTGTGTCTTTTCCCCGCATGACGAAATCGTAGTTGTAACCGACCATGAGAAACAACAATAGAGACGTTTCCCTTAGGCGTCTTACGTTGAGACGGTTTGTCGTACATAGCGTTAATAGTACATATGTTCTTATAAGTTTACACCCAATTTACGCCCAATTTACGCCCAAACTACCCTAACTTACCCCAAATTTTTCTAGTTCACCAGTACTTAAGTACTAATATCTCAGCTATGTAGAAAAACAAAAACCCCCAAAACATAAGTGTTTCGGGGGTTTTCTTCAGTAAGCGGGCGGCGGGAATCGAACCCGCATTAATAGCTTGGAAGGCTATAGTTTTACCACTAAACTACGCCCGCAAATTTCCAACCTTTATACAATAACATACTTGTAGCTGAAATTCAAGAAGTTAGCTATCAAGGTAGCGGCTCTATTCGGATACGTAGTATAAGATTACTAGGCTTGGGATCGTTTGGATCGTTATCATACGCAGGTTCAAATTCCCAGCCATTGAAGACTTGATTGGCTACGAACTCCTCATAGTAGCTTTTTTCCTGTGCGGAGATAGCTTCATCCGCAATATTAATGTGCTCAAGTTTGCCTGTTTCAGAAATAGTTAATACCACTTTAAATTCTACAGGTCGGCCAGAATCCTTTTCGATATACTTGATATATTCAAGACCCTTGCTAAATGGCTGGTTGCTTGGTTTTATTCTGGCAGGATGAGTGTGTCTATCTCTTTCTCCTTGTTGAGGTTCTCCAACTACACTTGCGATGAGGCTTCCTCCTACTGCATTGGAGGATGACGGGGAAGACTCTTGATTATTAGTATTACCTGCAATTTCACCTTGACGTTGCTCACTCAGTTCACGCTGACGTTGTTCACTCAGTTCACGCTGACGTTGTTCACTCAGTTCACGCTGACGTTGCTCACTCAGTTCACGCTGACGTTGTTCTGCAATTTCACGTTGACGTTGCTCAGTCAGTTCGCGTTGACGTTGTTCAGCAATTTCACGTTGACGCTGCTTGGTGAAAGCTATGGCACTTTTATCTTGAGTGGTAGGTGCTGGTTTTGTTGTTAACTTATCTGTTGGAACTACTTGCTTTGGTAAATTGTTTGCTTGTAACTTCTGATTTCTGGATGATGACTTTGGCAATACTTGTTTTGGTGAAGAAGCAACTGGTTTTGCTATTGCTCTTGGTTTAGCTCTTGATTTTGTTTGAGAAGAAAGCTCTATAAATTCAATCGGAATATTGGCTTTGCCTTGTTGCTGCCACAACAGGCTAAAATAATATGAACGTATCAGCCAGAAGACTAGCAAGTGTAGCGCAACTGAACCTACTGCTACAGCAATCCACAAACTAGGTGGATCAGTATGCCGCCTCCATACCTTGTTTGGAATTGAAGTTGTTTCCGCAACCGATTGTGTCATATTAAATTAAAAATTGGATATGATTCGGTGCTTTTACTCACCACTACTGCTTCAAAATCCATTTATTTTTTAGCGATTAGCCATTATCTCTGATGACACAGCAAAGGTCAAAACTGTTTCATCTACTCCTTTAAGTTCTAGGGGACTAACTTTAGTAATTTCTTCATCCTGTAAATAGTCTGCTACAGCAGCAGAAACCAAAATAGTACCGGGAATAGCGGCAGATTGCAACCTGGCGGCAATATTCACACTTGGCCCAATCGCTGTGTAGTCAGCACGTTCGGCGCTACCAAACATTCCCACAACTGCCGTACCTTGGTGAATACCACAACGAAACCTTACGCCAGCATGTCCGCTAGGGTCGAATATACCTTGGTCTTTCCAACGCTGGTTCAACTGGTTAAGTGAGCGGTGCATTGCTCTTGCTGTATTGATGGCACGACGCACCTGTTCATTTGGTGTTAATTCTTCTGGCGCTCCATATAAAGCTAAAATAGCATCTCCCATAAATTTATCCACAGTGCCGCCATTGTCAAACACAGTCTTGGTCATAGCTTCTAAATACTCATTCAGCAACTCTGCCACTCGTCGGGATCTAAGAGTATTTGCTAGCTGGGTAAAGCCAACTATGTCACTAAACAAAACTGTAATCAAGCGCGGTTCCGGTCTTAAATCTAGCGTCAAATCTCCCATTGCGGCTTTTTTTACCAATACAGGTGGCAAAAAGCGCTTTAGTACTGATTCTGTCAGGTAAGTATTTAACTCCACAACCCGTCGTTCATTTTCTTTCAAGGCTAAGAGATTCCTTACTTCCGCCAGAAGTTCCCGGTCATTAAACGGTTTGGCTAGATAAGCATCCGCACCATGTTCTGTGCCTTCAATACGGGTTTCCTCATCAACTTTTGCTGTGAGTAGAATGATTGGTGTTCCTTTCAATTTATCTTCATTGCGGATCATCCGAATCATTTCCAGTCCCGTCACCAAGGGCATCATTAAGTCAGTGACAATCAAGCTGGGTAAAATTTCCTGAGCTAATTTAAAGCCTTCAGCACCGTTACGGGCTGTCTGGACTTGATAGCCATTGCTACGAATTATATCAGATACATAGGTTCGCAAATCTGGGTTGTCATCTACAACCAGAATTAAGTGTCCAGTTTTTACAGGATTACCATTACTTTGTCCTTGAGAGTCCTGAGTGTCAGAACTCGGTGATAAGTCTTTGGTAAGGCTTTCGATGTTATCTATTGTTGGCTCTACTAGTTCCAAATCAGCTAATTCCACACTAGCGCGGCTTGTGTTCAGTTCACAAGGTGTTTCTTGCACTTGCTGTGTGGGTAAGTGAGTATTTCCAGACACAAGCCATAAAGTAAAGGTAGTACCTTCCCCGTAAACTGATTCTACAGTTACTTGACCACCATGCAGTTCTACCAGTTCTTTGACTAAAGCCAAACCCAAACCACTACCTTCATAGGAACGGTTTTCCGAGCCTTCAGCTTGACGGAAGCGCTCAAATAAGTGGGAGATTTGTTCTTTAACAATGCCAATGCCTGTGTCTTGTACTTGCAATATACAACGATCTGCTTCAGATTGCAGCCTGACACTGATTGTGCCACCTTCTGGAGTAAACTTCATGGCATTTGACAGCAGGTTGTAAACCACTTTGTCAAATTTTTCCATATCTAAATATACTTGAGGGCATTCGCCAAACTCAGTTACTAGATGGAGTTCCTTTTTCTCACAGTAGGGGCGAAATGACTCAACTATTTGGCTGACAAACTCGACCAAATCGCAAGGACGGAAACTAGGCTGCATCCTTCCAGCATCTAAGCGTTGTAGATCCAGTAATTGATTTACCAGTCGGAGCAGGCGGCGGGAGTTACGTAAGGCGATCGCACTTTGGGCGTAAGACAATCCCTCACCAATACTTACTGCTGACTCTAAAGGCCCTTGAATTAAGGTAATAGGAGTGCGGAATTCATGGGAGATGTTTTGAAAAAATTCAGTTTTTTGTTTGTCTAATTGCAGCAAGCGTTCAGCTTGATCGCGAGTTGTTTGGTACAAGCGTGATTGCTGTACGGCGATCGCTGCTTGAGCTGCTACAGATTTAGCTAGATCAATCTCAGATGATAACCATCGACGTGATTTGCTACCTTCACGCAAGGTGATACTACCGATGCATTTGCCATCAGCTAGTAACGGAACAACCATGAGCGATCGCGCTGGCATTTTCAAAGGCAAATCAAACCCCTTGATTTCCGCAGGACAATTGCTCATATCAGCAATTACTACTGGTTCCTGCGTGCGTAAGATTTCTTGTAGGATCGGATTTCCTTGGATTGGTGCTTGAGAATCGGGTAGTTGTTGTTTTAATTTGTGATTACTACTACTTAATAATTGACCTTGAGCTAGCTTAATAATATCGTTTGAATTTTTACCGCTATCATACAGCCCTACACAGTGGACAAACTCATCTTCCTCTGTCCATAAAGAAAGAACGCAGCCATCTACTTGTAAGGCTTGCCCTAGTTGCTCGGTAATAGCCGCAAATATTTCTTCAGGATCTAGACTAGAGCGAATTGCCGTAGTAATTGTATTAATTAGAGCTTCTCGTTTAGCAAGAGCACGTACTTGTTCGTAAGTATAAGCTTGAGATAAAGCAAGGGCCGCCTGATCCGCTACCATTAACACCAGTTGCACTTCTTCATCCCTCCAAATGCGAGGTTGGAAGCACTGGTGCAGCGCTAGCACTGCCATCAGTTCTTGTTGACAAATCAGCGGCACAACTAAGCTGGAGCAAATGTTAGCTGCAACAAAAGCTGTGTTACGTTGTCGCAGTTCAGGAGTATCGCCCTGGATACGTTCATCATCTGCCACATTATGAATCACTTGTACTTCGCGGGTTTCCCACACTGTCTCAGCCAAAAGAGGTTGAGAGGCAAAGGAACCGACAGACAAAGCAGAAGAATTATCTGCTTGCTCCTCTGCTGCCTTTTGAGGAGCCTTTTGGTAAATAAATCCTTCATCTACCAACTGCTCATCTTGGAAGGGACGTAAGAGACAGACATCCACCTCCAACATATGACCCACTGTATCGACAATTGCTTGTAAAATTTGCCGATAGTCTAAAGCGCTACGAATTGTATTAGTGACAGTATTTAGCAGTGATTCCTGACGGAGTGTGCGGGTCAGTTCACGGGTACGGGCTTTAAGGACATTGTGAGTATCCAAGGCCTGGCGTACCACTGCTTTGAGTTCTTCTGCTTCCCATGGCTTGGTAACATATTTGAATACCTTACCAGCGTTGATTGCTTCCACTAAGTCTTCGACATCAGTGTAGCCAGTTAAAATAATCCGAATAATATCTGGATATTGAGTCGCTGTCAGGCTCAAAAATTCTGTACCGCTCATTATCGGCATCCGCTGATCAGAGATGATCACTGAGACCTCTCCCTCTTGCGCCAGCAGATCCAATGCCGCAGGGCCAGAGGTTGCCCTCAGCACCTTGTAATCGCGATAGAAGGTGCGGTAAAGCAAGTCAAGGTTGTCTGGCTCATCATCGACAACTAAAATTTTAGGCTTACTGTTTGCTTGGGATTTCATGCACCGCTTTCCTGCTGCAACGGCAGTTGGATAAAGAATAATCTGATCAGGTAAGGATGTTTCTGAGTCAGGTAAGAGCAGAGCATTTTAACCAATAAGGCTGTTTGGCTACATGAGTGCTGAGTGTAAAAGTATTTACTCACAGTAATTCGCCTCAATGGCTTGTAACGATTGCCATTCGCTCTGATGCAAGGCAATTGCTTTCATATTCAGTTTTAGTGTTACAAAGTTGATACTTGCTTGCCAAATCTTCCTTCTCCTCCGGCGAGAATTGTCCAATACTATATACATACAGCACTCAAGGCTGGCTGAAAAAGCCATCTGTAGCTGCATATTAAGTTTTCCCGTTGCAGCAGTTGCACTAACACTTGTAGGTAAATTTTATTTATCGTACTCATGGTAGAGTTAGATATATTACAACAATAAAATTTAAAGCCAAAGTATACTATTAGACAAATGCTTCTTTCCTATTTAGCAATCAGAACTTTCAGTAAAACAAGTGCCAGTGTTTCCCTAGTTGGGGAAAAGTCGTCCAATACCCAGTCAGCCTAAAATCAGTCCTTGTAACTCCAAACAGCTTATGTAGATATTTAAGTTATGCCAGAGCTATAACTTCTACGAATATCTACACTTTCGTTAACAAACCGATAAAGTACATCAGGAGTTCACTATCAACATCAAAAACATTGGGCTTGCCAATAAGTGAGATCAATTAACGAACATTTCAGGTCATCTTTTTTACCAACGCGATCAACGGCTCCTTGTACGGCATTGCTCATCAGATATAGCATAATGTCATAAATTATACAAATTATGAATTGAGCCATAGCGCGTATCTCTCAAGTTCAGAGCTTATAACTCAATGGAATCAATTGATGGCATACTCTTTTGTCCTCCTGATGTTCAACCACCTAGAGTAAGTAACCTGTCAATGCATTATTCAAAAGTGTGAAGAGTATGTTATTACCTTGAAAAATCAATCAGGTCATCTATATCATCTATATAAAGTGGTGTAAAACAATTAACTCAAGCAGCAAGAAGCATTATCTATTCTGTACAAAGGGTAAGTTAGCATCAGATACGGCAACATAGGATGCTTTTGAGAAAATTTTCTTTGAATGAAATCAATACTAAACTAGCCTTGACATCCTGGTTTTTTCACCCATATCACCAAGAGCCGGTCAAAGTTGCCGCTGATTCATCTGAGCGTCAACTCCAAATCCGTCCTGCAACACCTGCCGATCTCAATAGTGTTGCCCAAATCATTGCTGAAAGCTTTCACTCCCAAAATGGTATGTGGGGATGGGCTTTTCCGTTGCTACGTTTGGGTATTTACGAAGACTTGAAGCACCGCATGGCATCATCTGCGCCTCATCACGTTTGTTTAGTTGCTGTTGACACGACTTCGGGTGCGGCTAATGACTTAGTAGGAACTGTAGAACTAGGTGTACGTTTTAGTGATTCCTGGACACAGACTGGCAGAAGTTTTCCGTACCTGTCTAATTTAGCTGTCCGCCCTCAATACCGTAGGCATGGTGTAGCCTCAGGGTTACTTACAAGCTGTGAAAAAGTCTCCCAAGAGTGGGGATTTCAAGACTTATACCTCCATGTTTTAGAAAATAACCATCAGGCACGGCAGCTTTATTTCAAGCTGGGATATCAGATACATAAAGTTGAATCTAATTGGAATACATTTATCGCAAGACACTCACGTCAGATACTGTTGCACAAGTATCTACGGACTAATTCAATTAGCTGAAAATTATTGTAAATATATTAATCTTTACAAAATAACCATCTTAGTGAACAACCTGCCACTAGGAAAATTAGCGTTTATATTATGTGGCGGTATCTTACCCAAGATTACTACAACTTGTGGATAGTCTTGAGTTTGACCAAATAGGTAACCACAACAACTTAGAATTTGTTATTTTCGATTTAAAAATATTAGTATAGGAAAAAATAACATTTTGAAAATGACGCTTATGCTCGACAAACATTAGGCATAACTGACGATATTTAAATATATCTGGGTAATTCCTTGTTTAGCTAATTGCAAAAGTAGGTTGAAATGCAATACAGTTCAGTTAACGGTAAACGTCACCCTTTAGGTGCGGAGTTTACGGCTAAATGAACGTAGCCGCTAGGTCTGAAACTTTAGTAATTTTTGCTATTTCATAATTTGTTACATTAGTATTTTAAAGTTTGAACAAAACAATGACAATGTAAATAGCAAATATAATTGCAATTTGAGCAAGGGCAATTCCTTATAATAACTTTGTATTTAATATATTCATCTTTATAAAAACTTTAAAAAAAAAAGGCTCTCGTGGAAGACAAAACCAGTTAAATCTCATAAAATATGATTACTTAATTCAGGAACAATGTTTATTTATTCCTAATTTAGTTAATTGACCATAAAATTCTTGATAATAAGAAAAATCAAAAATCTCAATTGGTTTAACAGCAAGTCGCAGCTTTGAGTACATAACTACCCAATTATTCGCAAATTTAAAAAACATGGATAGCGAACAGCGCCGACGCTATCAGATTGCTATGGTATCAACCTATTATCCTGACACCAGTTTTCTTGACAATGTTGTCATGCCAGATGGAACTGAGCAATCGCATGGCTCGGATATCCTCACACTTCTGCACACGGGAAAGGTTTTCATTATCAATAGCCGTAGGCGAAATGGTTTAATTCTGTTTAAACGCTACCATGCAGAGTTTGCTGGGCCTGGAGCTGCGGTGGGCGGGGATTACGATTGTGATTGCCAAAAGGCAATACCTATAGGGAATCTGTCTTTATTAACTTCCGAATCTTATGAGGAACGCCAGAAAGCTTACCTAATTAGGCGACAATGGATTCGTTTAATTAAACAAATTACAGAAAACCCAGTACCTCAGCAACGAGTCCAGAAGATTCTTGATCAATTTGAACAATACTTTCCACCAGAAATGGTAGCTCATTTACCAGATGTCGCTTTTGCGCTTTTAGTGGGTGTGCTGCCACAAACAGTGGGCGTAGTTCGTCGTTTGGGCAGCGAGGTTCATGGCAGATTTAATTACTGAGTTAAGTGTTAAGATTCAAAACTTGCCAAAGCAGCTTGTAGCCGATTTAGGGTACGGACATTTTCCTCTGTCGTACCTACAGTAATTCGCAATCCTCCGCTAAGAAGCCGTACAAGAGTGCCGGAGTTTTTAAGTTTCTGATTCAGACTTTTTAAAGTAGCGTCTTGGGGCGAAGATCCATTGGGTTTAAGACGCAGGTAAATAAAGTTAGCTGCACTTTCTGTGACTTCTAAGGCTGGATGTTGCGATAAAGCTTGAATAAGCTTGTCTCGTTCAATGAGTGTTTGAGAAATTGACTCAAGCAAAAGTTTATGGTTTTGCAAAGCAACTAATGCCGCAGCTATTGAGAAACTGGGAAGATTGTAGGGTAAACGGACTTTTTCTAAAATGGCGATCGCTTCTGGATGAGCTATGCAATAGCCAACACGAACAGCCGCCAAACGAAAAGCTTTAGAAAAAGTGCGTAGTACTACCCAGTTGGGTCGTTGGAGTAATTCTCCGACTAGGGTAGTCTGGCTAAATTCAAAGTAAGCTTCATCAATTACTACCAGAATTTGTTCGCTCAGACTTCTCAGCCATGCTAACTCTGCCGCAGTTAAACAATTAGCGGTGGGAGAATTGGGATGCACTACGAAAACAGCTCTAATCGGGGGATTTTGAGTTTGTTCCATAGCAGATTGTGCTGCTTGTAAATCGATTTCAAAATTTATTTCACTTCTACCAACCTCTACTACGGGAATGCCCAAAGTTTGTGCCAAAACTGCATACATTGAAAAAGTCGGATTGGCAACGAGAATTGAGCCTTCTGCTCCTAGACAGGTGGCGATTAATAAAGAGCGGATGAGCTCATCTGAACCATTACCCACAGAAATATTGGCAGCAGTAATACTAGATGGCGAGAGGTTCGCTGACTCATTTACGTATTGGGCGATCGCTTCTTTGAGTGTCTCATGTCCACCATCGGGATAACGATTTGTTTCAGTTACTTGCTGATAAGTCCAAGCCAGCTTTTCTTTTAACTCTGGTGGCAAATCATAGGGGCTTTCATTCGTATCCAGCCGATCAAACTGTGTTGCTACTGCTTCGGCTGTATCGCTGCTGGGATGAGGTTTGTAAGCTGTAAATTGGGCTAAATCTGATCGGATGAAGGGAAGCATAATGTTAGTCGTTAGTCATTAATCATTGGTAATAGACACAGGATAAATGACTAAGGACATTCGTTATATGAGAATTTCATATTTTATAGCTTCAAGGTAACTGACAGAAGAGATGAATTGCTTGCCATATTTCTTCCATGACATTCCCTAATGCGTGATCGCTGTCAAGTTCTATTAAATCTACCCAAGGATGGGAACGCGCAAAGTCACGACTGGCTTCAATCGGAATAACTTCATCTTTGATTCCATGCAAAATTAGGGTAGGGATCGAGCGTTGCAACTGCTGTTCTTGGTATTGAGTTGCATCTGTAACGAAATCGTAACATAAGGGAAGTTCTCGCCCTTCCCCATAGTGGTAAACCATGAGATATTTTTCTTGTTGCCAACGCTGCACTTCTTTATCCCCAAGCTTAGGTAACCAATGGGATAAAAACCCAAAAGCTGGTGCTAGTAAGACTAGACGTTGTACTTGTGGGTGTTTCTGTCCTAAGTGAGCAGCTGTCAAACCGCCTAAA
Organism: Mojavia sp.; assembly: GCF_059505145.1. Taxonomy (NCBI): domain Bacteria; kingdom Bacillati; phylum Cyanobacteriota; class Cyanophyceae; order Nostocales; family Nostocaceae; genus Mojavia; species Mojavia sp. Next base: position 78,615 of record NZ_JCACKA010000018.1, on the reverse strand, counting down.
CTTGAGCCTATGAGTGTTACTGGTGCAGAATCATCAGGAAATTCTGTAATCACTTGAGTTATTTGACGAGTGATAGTTAGGTGAGAAAAATCACCTGTATTCAGATCAGGAACTTTTATGTCTGTCTGAACTTCGGTAAAGCGATCGCCTATGTACCGTGCTTTGACAGAATTAGGACTAGAAGCAAAGCCGTGCAAGTAGATAAAGTAATTCAAAATTCAATTAAACCAGTATTTTAAGTACAGACGCTGTAGCGTCTGTACAAAATTTACCGCATCGTGACGAATTCTTCCGCGGCTGAGGGATGTATGCCAACAGTGGCATCAAAGTCTTTTTTGGTTGCGCCCATTTTGACAGCGATCGCCACACCTTGAATTATCTCAGCGGCACTGTCTCCTACCATGTGAGCACCCAGAACTTTGTCGGTTTTGGCATCCACTACCAACTTCATCATCGTTCTTTCTTGGGCACCAGTCAAACTATAGTACATGGGACGGAAGCGGGTGCGAAAAATTGTTACTGCATCATCACCAAGTTTGGCACGTGCCTCTGCTTCCGTCCAACCCACTGTAGCGGCTTCTGGGTTGGAAAAAATTGCTGTAGGTACAGTATCATGGCTAAATTCTCGGCGGTTGTTGCCAAATTCACTATCAGCGAAGGCGCGACCTTCACCAATTGCTACAGGTGTTAAATTTAAGCGATCAGTAACATCGCCGACAGCAAAGATATTTGTTTGGCTGGTTTGACTATATTCATTAACAGCGATCGCATTCGTAGTGCTGTATCCCGGCCCCTCAACGGAAGTGGGGACAACATCAACCCCAGCATTTTCTAAACCCAGTCCATCTATATTAGGTATCCGGCCAGTTGCTACTAAAAACACATCGGCAATCACTGGTTCTTCATGCTCCCCGGATAAAGACAATTTCAATCCTTCCTGTACAGGCTCAACTGCTGTTACTACAGTATTTTGTAAAAATTTAATGCCGTGGTTTGTCATTCCTTCTTGAATGCCAGTTTGGATGTCTTCGTCAAAACCTTTCAAAATTAGGTCTTTGCGGATAATCTGCGTCACCTGGGAACCTAAACCGCGCATGATCGAGGCAAATTCCGAGCCTATGTAACCAGCACCAATAATGGCGATATGTTTTGGTTGTTCTTTGAGGTGAAATATTTCATTAGAGGTAATGGCATATTCCATACCTGGTAAATCTGGTTTGACAGGCCGCCCCCCAACAGCAATTAAAATTTTGTCGGCTGTAATTTTGCGTTCATCAACTTCTACAGTGTGGGGATCTACCAAGCTGGCGCGACCGGGAATCAATGTTACTCCCGCTTTTTCTAAAAGGCTGATATGTAATTGCGACAGCCGCCTGACTTCCTTGTCTATAGATGTAATGAAATGTTCCCAGTCTAATTCTGCATTATTAACTTTCCAGCCATAACCTGCGGCATGATCGAAGAGTGCCGGAAAGTGAGAACCGTAAACCATGAGTTTTTTGGGAACGCAACCGCGAATCACACAAGTACCACCAACTAAATCGTTTTCAGCGATCGCCACTTTCGCCCCATAGCTAGCTGCTCGTTTGGAAGCCGCCAAACCTCCAGAACCTGCACCAATTACAAATAGGTCGTAATCATACGTCATAAATTTGTGTGTCTCTTTCGCAACAATTGAGCTTCCGAAAACTTATACAGCAGGTTTGATTTACAGCTATTTTCACTAATTTGAACCACAGTTTTTAATTGTGCCCCTACCAAGTGGTTGAATTAATTCCAAAGTGCTGTAACTACAAAAGATATTTAGCAACCCCGCATAAGTCCTGCTCTTAATTTAATCTAGCGTTAGCAGAGGTTTTGGCGTCAGTTTGGCGTCAAGATGAATGTTACTTGTGCTTTGATGAAAGTCGTTGTGCCAGCTAATGCCACATTAGTAATCAAAAACGGGTTTGAGAAAGCGATCGCTACAGTTTGCTCAGTTACGAATTTTTAAGTAGTTGGTCTTTCTGGTGGCTCTGGTGTGGGTGTGGGTATTGGCTCCGGTGTAGGTATAGGTTTCGGTAGTTCGTTATCCGGTTTTGGTAGCTCCGGTGTAGGTATAGGTTTCGGTAGTTCGTTATCCGGTTTTGGTAGCTCCGGTGTAGGTATAGGTTTCGGTAGTTCGTTATCCGGTTTCGGTAGTTCCGGTGTAGGTATAGGTTTCGGTAGTTCGTTATCCGGTTTTGGTAGCTCTGGTGTAGGTATAGGTTTCGGTAGCTCGTTATCCGGTTTTGGTAGCTCTGGTGTAGGTATAGGTTTCGGTAGCTCGTTATCCGGTTTTGGTAGCTCTGGTGTAGGTATAGGTTTCGGTAGTTCGTTATCCGGTTTTGGTAGCTCTGGTGTAGGTATAGGTTTCGGTAGTTCGTTATCCGGTTTTGGTAGCTCTGGTGTAGGTATAGGTTTCGGTAGTTCGTTATCCGGTTTTGGTAGTGTTATCGTTGCACTGGGCGTTGGTACAGTAATTTGAGGACTTGTGGAAGTTTGGCTAGTATCAGCACCAGTATTATTAGTATTCCTTATAGTCCCGTTATTATTAGCAGTTTCTGGTTGATCATTTAACAGAACTTCTCCTGTGCCCACAAAAGAGTCTTCTAGAAGATTCTCTTTGATGGGGCGCAATGAGGAATCATCTTGATTAATGTTGTTGTCAGGCAAATTTGAGGAACTAGCAGTTAGCTGTAAAAATGATGGATTTTCAATTACTCCCTCGCCTTTGATTGGCGTCTGTGTAGCTACAGATGCAGCAGTTTCAGCTTGAACGCTGGCGATCGCCGGATCAGGTGTGGGTGTAAGATTCTGCTTTGTCAAATCAAGGCCGCGAACAATATCGCTCGTTTCATAAAAATTTCTTAAATCAAAATCATATAAACCTTGAAATCTTCCTTTAATAATAATTATCAGTTGCCCTGCTTCCAGCAGCTGACGTTGAGAAGCTTCTTTGTTGGAAACTTCAATGCCACTATTTGTCAAAGCACCCACAATTGTGGTATCTGTTTTTTGGTCGTAGCGTACAAATAATGCTGAACCGCGAATTGCTGCTGCTGCATTCGGCGTTTGTATCCGTGTTTGTCCCCTACCTGGGGGAATGAGCAGCAGCACAGTTCCGTTGGATAGTCTCAAATTTCGAGTTTTAGGCAAAAACTGAAATACTGCCTGTTCCCCAACCCGTGCCAAAGAACCGTCGTTGAAGCGTAAGTCTGCAAGGGAAGCTCGGCCCGTAGACAACCCATCACCAGGAATCATTGCATCCAATTTGCGTGCCGGACGCTTCTTTTGGCTATTTCTGGGAATCAGCTGCACCAAGTTTCGTAGATCCTGAATCTGAGCTCGCGTTAGAGGAGTAATTGCGCTTGCCTGTTCTGGCAAAGGAAACACGATAACTCCCCATAAACCAATCATCAAAAGTGGGAACAATTTATGAAACATAATTTGGAAACTCGGCAAGTTTAACTACTACCAAACCAGTTATTGTTTATACTTTTTTAAGTGCTTTATCTTTAATATTTCCTCAGTTTAGCTATTCTATTTGATAAAATTGGCACATATATTATCATGTTTTTTCTAAGTTTAATAGATTATCACAATATATAAACAATAAAATTTAATATCTCTAACTTTTTCAGGTAAAGACGTATAAATACCATATATGGTAGTCTGTAATCTTGCTCTTAAAATTAGTGACAAAAATCAGGGATGAGTTAATCGGAAGTTTGGAATTCTTAATTACAACTTCCGAGGCAGCTTTTGGATCTACATTTGCCAAACGCGATCAACGCCATCAAAGATGCAACCCAATAGCTGGAAAAATTTATTGTTCGCAGTTTTGTTAACTACTAGTGGTACAACCTGGTGTTGCATTAGTGTAGATAAAGGATGGGCTGAAAATTCTGATGTAGAGATGTCAATTAAACGGAGATTAGGGAATAATTTAGCATCAAAAAGCACATTTTTAGCCAACGCTCAGATAACTCATCAGTTCTACCAAAAGTATCAAGGAAATCCAAGTAATTATGAATCGCTATTGCGGTCATCAGAGTTAGCAAAGACAGAAAAAAACCAGCAGTGTGCAAAGCTTAATCAGAGGAACTCGCCTGCAAAGCAAATTGACATTCACAGATTTAGCAACTGGGAAAGTTGTTTTGACACATACCCAAGTTCAAATCATCCATTGCAATTATCCTTTTCTGAAACGGTCTTTAAAGCCTCAAGAGCGACTATCTACTGTAAAGACAACTGGTGTAAAAATTCTATTGGCTTGAGGATTTTGTACTCACAGACGCCGCCCGATGATGTTACACAGCCACAACCACCAACTGCCGAACCCAATCCAGCAATCACAGAAAATCCTGACAAGATTCAACAGCAGAATAACCCGCCACAGTTAGAAGTACAGCCTAACAATTTTCCCAAACCTTCACCAGAGGCAATAGAGCGACTACTAGAAAGACCTCAGATAGATTACTCTCAAAGGCTAGAGATGCTGAGGCAGCTGTTGCAAAAAAAAACACAGATACAACCTGAATCTCAAAGCAATCTAGAACTAGGGTTACGGATACGGCAACGAACATTACCACCATCACTAGAACAACCGTCCCCCCCACTCATAGAAGAGCCTGTGGCTCAGTTTAAACCTATAGGCTACTTACAAGCTCGTGTCGCCTACTTTCATACAAGTAACATTTTTTCCTCAGATGTTGACCCAATTGAGGATAGCTTAATGTTTTATGGCCTGACTTTAGCCTCTGCGTATTTGCCATTAGGCCCTAAGACTTATATAAACGGGTCAATTGATGGCAACCTGATTCGTTATGTAGATCAATCAATCTACAATTACAACCAGATAAGATTCAATCTCGGCCTTTACCAGCAGCTATCACGGCGAATGTATGGCGAAATTAGCTGGAGTAATCAACTGTTGTTTTATGCGAACAACGGTGATTTTTTTAAGGCAGGCGATCGCTTCTTGAACGAGAATTCACTACGATTGTCTTTGGGACGGCGAGATCCTTTGAGTTCCAAATTTTTTTTAGATAGTTTCTATGAATTGAGCTTTAATTTTGCCGATCCAAAAAACCGTAATCGAATAATCAATTCTTTGTGGTTATCTTTAAGCTACTATTGGCAAAAATCTCTTCAAGTTGGTCTTAATTACCAGTTAAACTTGACAAACTTTACGCAACGCCAAGACTTACGAGAAGACGAATTTCATCGTTTATTTGGTCATTTAACTTATCGAACATCCAACTACAGCAGTTTTAATTTGCAGAGTGGTTTTAACTTTGGCAGTTCTAATGCAGCAAATATTGATTTTGATGGTTGGTTTTTCAGCGTAAATTACAACTGGGATTTAGGTCAATTTTGAATTGGGTCTTTCTTCATTCCTCCTGGTTATGGATTCTAAAAAATGATAAATATAAAGACATAATTAAACGTAAAATAGGAGAAGTAGCTCAAAAAATTTCTTCGTCTTTGCCTTATACTCTGTGCCCTGTGCCCTCTGGCTTTTAATGAGAAACATGAAGTTTTTTCAGTTTGACCTCATTTAAATAATTAATAACTAATCCAATCGCTCCAACTGCCGGCATAAAGTTTACCTGTATGAATGCCAGCTAGTTCTAAAGAAAGTAAATTTACACAAGCTGTAACACCAGAACCGCAATAAACTAAAATTTCTTCAGCTGTTTCTAGCTTTTCCCACCGACGACGCTGTTCTTCTAGGGAAAGTAGACAACCTGAAGAGTCTGTGGCTTCTTGCCAAGGATAGTTAATTGCGCCGGGAATATGACCGGCAATTTTATCGATTGGTTCTCGTTCACCTCGGTAGCGATCGCTCTCCCTAGAATCCACTAACACTACTTCTGGTAAATCTTTTCGAGCTTTCACAGTTGTAATATCTACTACCCTGTCTGTTTGTAGCTGGGGTTCAAAGGTAGCTATTCGGGGTTGAGGAATAATATCTGTGATGGGATACCCAGCTTTTTGCCATCCGGCAAAGCCTCCATCTAATACTGCCACTCGCTCATGTCCCAGATAACGCAACAACCACCAACAACGAGATGCAAAGGCAAAGCGGGAATCATCATAAGCTACAACCAAAGTTTTTTGGTAATTCACCCCCATTTTTGATAACTTGTCAGCTAATTCAGCAGGATTGGGTAAAGGATGTCTCCCCCCATGCTCTCCTACAGGACTAGAAAGATCTCGATTCAAATCTAGGTAGTAAGAGCCTTCGATATGACTTATTTGGTACTGCTGTTGTCCTAATTGTGGATCGGCGAGCGAAAAGCGACAATCCACAATAACGACTTGTGGATCTTTAAGGTGTTCCAACAACCACTTTGGAGAAACAACAAATGGAGAATCAGCCATAAACATTAATAAAGTAATTTTTAATTATTAAATGGAAAAACCAATGGCTAATGACGAAGACTTAGTACCACAATTAACAGCAGATGGTTCGTTTACCTTCACCTCCAAACAGTTTGGCGAAGCATTTCACAGCCATTATGGAGCGAAGCAGGAGAGTTTTTTGAAGTTTGCAGGCCCTACTCAATTGGCTGCACGTGCCCAAAAACCAATTTTGCGGCTGTTAGATGTTTGTTATGGTCTAGGATACAACACAGCAGCTGCTTTACAGACTATTTGGGCAGTGAATCCTAATTGTCATGTGGAGATTATTGCTTTAGAACTAAATCCATCTGTACCAAAAGCTGCGATCGCTCATCACTTATTTGATAACTGGGACTACAAATATACCGATATTTTGACCCAGCTAGCTTTTGAACATCAAATGCAGCAAGACCGCCTGAAGGCTCAGTTATTAATTGGTGATGCTAGAGGCTTGATTCGGCAAGTACACCAGTCAGGTTTTCGGGCAGATGCAATTTTTCTCGATCCTTTTTCACCACCTCAGTGTCCTCAGTTATGGACTGTTGAGTTCATGAAGCAAATCTCTTTGTGTTTAGATAAACATGGCATCCTAGCGACTTATTCCTGTGCTGCATCTGTACGCACAGCACTTTTAGCAGCTGGATTACAGATAGGTTCTACCCCACCAGTAGGAAGGCGATCGCCTGGTACGGTAGCCTACTCAGGACTCAGTGTTGAAGACTTGGTACTTCCTCCCCTTTCCCAAGCAGAAAAAGAGCATTTATTAACTCGTGCCGCTATTCCTTATCGTGACCCTCAATTGAGTGACCCTGCCCATGTCATAGTGATGCGACGGCAACAAGAGCAACAAGTTTCTGCACTGGAACCTACCTCTCGTTGGCGAAAACGGTGGCTTTCAGGAGATGAAAGCGCTGATTATACAAGCGTTGGTTCGATTGCCGATTCTTAAACCAGAAAAAATTTCTATTTTCTTCTAAATAAAGAATTATTTGGTGTACTACAAATCACTAAACTATAACTATTTTTTAATACTACTTAAAGAAAATATTCAACTTTAATATATTATGTAATAAAAAATTTTTAACAGCCTTGTATCTTTAAAAAGCAATCAAAACTTTAGGCATACCTCCTAATTTGGCATAAATCTTAGTGAATAGAAGACTTTGCCACGCCGCTAATTGAAGAAATCTCAGTAAATAGCCTGATTTAACTTTTGCGCTAATTGAACATACTAGAATAATAAATTAAAATATTGGGCAGCTATATTCAATGTCTTAAAAAATATTAAAAAGATGTTGTATATTATGCAGAGAAACATGCTGAACTTAAATGCATAAAGTTTCTATAAATGCCGAACAGAGTCCAGTTAAGTACTAACTTAATTGCTTAATAACTGAAACTGTTAACTTTTATTTAAAAAACTGGAGCGCCTTTGTGAATAAATGGAACCCCAAGCATATAGGCTCTACCACACCAATTGATAGCGGGTTAGACCCACTAAACAAAGTGAAGATTATAGGTTCAAATGATGCCCTAGAATTACAAAAACTAGAGGGTCATTCATTGGACTTATCTAAAGGAGAGTCTATGTTTGAAGCAACCCCAGCATTATCTTCGTGGATGAAAGATAAAAATATTAATTCTGATGACGACTCATTAAATTCTAGAACGTTACAAGCCAAATGCACAAAAGTGAATCGCTTTGATTCAGATCTGCCGAAAATTTTAGTAGTTGACGACCATGCTGCCAGTCGCATGACTGCTGCGGCGCTCTTGGCAATGGAAGGATACGATGTTATTGAGGCCGATAGTGGTTCCATTGCAGTAGAATTGGTGACACAAAAACAACCGGATCTGATTTTGCTAGATGTGATGATGCCGGGAATGGATGGGTTTGAGGTTTGCCAGATTCTCAAGCAACATGAGCACACTAGGCTAATACCAGTAATTTTTGTTACTGCTTTAAATGACAGGCGATCGCGTATTCGGGGTATTGAAGTTGGGGCGGATGATTTTCTGACCAAACCCTTTGACCGTGTAGAACTAGTAGCGCGTGTTAAGTCTTTAGTACGACAGAAGCGTTTGAATGAAGACTTAGACCATGCAGAACAAGTGCTGTTTTCGGTTGCGAGGGCGATTGAAAGTCGAGATCCGAATACTGGCAATCATTGTGAACGGTTAGTAAAACTGGGACAAGCTTTTGGTGAATACCTTAATCTCTCACGTAACCAGATTCGAGATTTAATGTGGGGGGGTAATCTCCACGATATTGGCAAGGTAGGCATTCCTGATGCAGTGCTACTCAAACAAGGCAAACTCACCCCCGAAGATTGGGAAGTTATGAAACAGCACGTTTTGATTGGGGAAAGAATCTGCCAGCCACTACGCAGTATGCGGGGTGTAATTCCAATTATTCGCCATCATCACGAGCGTTGGGATGGGTCAGGCTATCCTGATGGGCTGAAAGGAGATGATATTCCTTACCTGGCGCAAGTTTTTCAGATGATTGATATTTATGATGCTTTAACAAGCAAACGACCTTACAAAAAGAGTTTTACCTCAGAAGAAGCAATTGCTGTGATGTTGGAAGAAACCAATTTAGGTTGGCGCAATCCCGAACTCATGCAGCAGTTCGCAGAGTTTATTTGCGACCACGAGGATCGACACTTATAAACAATTTACATTTCAGTCTTTAATCATTAGCTGGTATTATTTGAGCCTAAATCTCAAAATACCAAGCGCATAAAGCGCAATTTATTGATAGCTGATAGCTAATTATGGTAGTTGTAGCAATTCTAGCGGCGGGACGCGGCACAAGGATGAAATCACACCTACCCAAGGTTTTACATTCCTTGGGTGGGCGATCGCTAGTAGAAAGAGTACTCGAAAGTGTAGAACCACTTTCACCTTCCAGGCGGTTAGTGATTGTAGGGTATCAGGCTGAGGAAGTGAAAGCAGCCATGGAGTCAATTCCCAGTTTGGAGTTTGTCGAACAGAGTGTGCAGCAGGGTACAGGTCACGCCATCCAGCAATTACTTCCCCACCTAGAAGGTTATACCGGGGATTTGCTGGTATTAAACGGTGATGTACCGTTGTTACGTACTCAAACTCTGCAACATCTGTGGCAAACTCACCAAGCAAATCAAAACGCCGCTACTATCCTGACGGCCCACCTACCCAACCCCAAGGGGTACGGTCGGATTTTTTGTAACAGTGAAAACATTGTGCAGCAAATCGTCGAAGACAAAGATTGCACTGCGGCACAAAGACAAAATCGCCGGATTAACGCTGGAGTTTACTGTTTCCGTTGGCAGAATCTAGCACAGGTATTGCCTCATCTCAAAGCAGATAATGCCCAAAGAGAATATTATCTAACCGATGCCGTTACTCAGGTGGGAAAAGTAATGGCAGTGGATGTGGAAGATTATCAGGAAATTCTCGGCATCAACGATCGCCTACAACTAGCCACGGCATACGAAATTTTGCAAAGGCGAGTCAAGGAAAAATGGATGGTGGCAGGTGTTACCCTCATAGACCCTAATAGCATTACCATTGATGACACTGTAGAATTACAGCCGGACGTCATTATTGAACCCCAAACCCACCTGCGCGGAAATACCGTTATTCAAGCAGGAAGTCGCATCGGGCCTGGAAGTTTAATCGAAAATAGCCAATTAGGTGAAAATGTCACCGTACTCTATTCCGTGGTCAAGAATAGCATTGTGCAAGCGGGATGCCAGATTGGACCTTATACGCATTTACGCGGTCATGTACAAGTAGGTGCTGGTTGCCGTGTAGGTAATTTTGTCGAATTGAAAAATACTCAATTAGGCGATCGCACCAATGTTGCACATTTGTCATATTTGGGTGATACCACTGTCGGCACTAAGGTCAATATCGGTGCAGGTACAATTACCGCCAACTATGACGGCGTGAAAAAACATCGTACCAAGATAGGCGATCGCACTAAAACTGGTGCTAATAGTGTTTTAGTGGCTCCAATAACTTTGGGTGATGATGTCTACGTAGCAGCTGGTTCGACTGTTACAGAAGATGCACCTAATGATTCTTTGGTAATTGCCCGTGCGCGTCAGGTAGTAAAACCAGGTTGGCGCAAAAAGAGCGCTGAGTTTTGAGTTTGTTTTTGAATTGTTAAAACCTACTCAGCACTCATAGCTCAGGACTCAGCACTGACGATACAGCCAATATTTGTAGCAACAGGAAGTTCTAAAGTATCGCCAATTTTGTTGCCATCATGGTAGGCGGCGAGTAGGACTTGGCTAGTTTTACCCCAAGCGATCGCCCCATTTGCATCTAAGGCGATCGCTCCTAAATCCCGCTTGTTATCGTGTGCTTCCGCAAACGAGCGTTGCATAGCTTCCTTGAGGGACATACCGTCAGTCACGCGCACTACAATCCGTGGTGCTAAACACTCATCAATGATATCTTCCCCAATCCCTGTGCAGCTGACAGCTGCATCGTTAGTAGCATAATTACCTGCTGGCATGGCAGAATCACTTACTCTACCAATCCGTTCAAAACCTTTACCGCCTGTAGAAGTGCCTGCGGCAAGTCTACCATAAGTATCCAATACTACTACACCTATCGTACCGCGTCGGGCATTGCTGCTTTCTACAAGTTCGGGTTCTGCTACCACCCCAGCCATCGTGCTTCTAAAATTGTCCTGACGCTCTTGTATCCACTCTTGTAACCGCAAATCAGTTAAAGCGTTGTAACTAGGAATTTGCAACTCCCGCGCTAGTTCGCCTGAGCCGTAATCTGACAGTACCCGGTCTGGGGAGTTTTGTAAAAATTTCGCCAATTGAATCGGATTCTTCACCCGTGAAATATTAATTACGCCACTAAAGCGCCCTGATGTACCATCCATCAACGAAGCACTCATGCGGATTTGACCATCAGATTGCAGAACCGAACCAGTACCAGCATTAAAGCGGGGGTTATCTTCCAACAATTGACAGCCGTGTACCACTGCTTCACAGGCATTTGCTCCTGAAATGAGGAGAGAATAGACTTCCTCTACTACTGCATAGAGTGATCGACGCACTGCCTCCACTCCTCCTTTTCCGTGGAGTGAACTACCAGCCCCCCCATGAATAATTAATTTTGGCTGCACCTGTGAATTCATATATCCTTTGCGCTATTTGCGTCTCAGTGATGTTACTTTTAGTCAGTTTCATTTTTAACTTCAGAACGCCGACGGCGGCAACGTTCTGAGCAGTATTTCACTTCGTCCCAGCAATCTTGCCATTTCTTGCGCCAAGTGAAAGGACGTTCACAGACCGGACAGATTTTTGTAGGCAAGTCAGATTTAGAACGTGTACGCCCCATATCGATGCTGTGCAGATTGAAGAAAAAATTTGTGAGCGATGGAAAATAATTATAACCAGATTGTTACAAAGGGAGGAGACATTGAGCGAACAAATCTGGAGTCAATCCTTCTATAGGCTTGTTTTTGGTCAACTCATCTCAAAATTTGGTGATATTTGGTGCTATCTCGACTGTATATGAATGTGAGTTATCTCTAGAGATGGGCTGCGACAGCATTAATAAGAGCCTGAAACTAACTAAGGATGATCCGCTAACAGCAACAGTAAACGGCTAACTACTCGATGATCTGGTAATTGATAAAAATGCAATTCTCCTTTGAGTTGCTGTATGAGATTTTGGCAAATTAGGAGATGCAAACCAGGTGGTTGGTCAAGGATAGAAGGAGCAAGCCAATCCTTGGCTGTATCTTGTTGTAGCTCTGCCAGTAGCTGTGGTTCAATAATGCCATTATCAGTAATCGACAAATCTAACGTCCGCTCATCTAAGCGGCGACACCAGATATCAATTCTGCCTCCACTATGAGAACGGTGGCAGGCTATAACTAATAATTCATGAAGTACTAATTCAATTTTGGCGATGTCGCCACTAATCGCTAATGGCGATTGATTTCCTAAAGCTTGAGATCCTTTGAGATCCTCAGAACTTTGAAGTGACTCCTGATGCATAGCCAGTTGTCCCAAACCGTGTACTCCTACCCAGAGTTTGTGTTGTTTGAGTAAATTGTCAACTCTATCGACTGCTCGCTTGAGCAAACTGGCTACAGGTATAGTTTCCCATTTCATCTGCAACTGCCAATGTTCAAGTTTGAGCATTCCAGTGATCGAGGCAGTTGTGTAGTCTAACTGTCGCAGTAGTTGCTGGTAGCGCGTCTGAGTTATTTCATTAGCAGGAATGTCTAAATCATTTATTTGAGAGATGAACAGTGTCATCGCCCTTTGAACTTCTTCTAGAGAGCGATGTTTGTACCAATTAAGTTGTTGTAATTCCTTCGTGGTTGACTCTAGAAGATGGGTAATTTGCTTTTGACGATGCGACCAAGCTAACTGACAAACAAGAGTTTCGGCAACGCTGAGGCTTTGTTCTGACCAGAGACGCTCGTAATGGTCTGCGAGTAACACTACACCTGTGGGTTGCTCAACAGTGGAAGTACGCAGTACCATTACTAAAATTTGACCAATACCAGGCCCATTCAACCATTCTCTGGTTTCTAGAGGCAAATCATCTACCTTCACTCTAAGAGGGCCATCTTGAGTAAGTGCCCACTGGATAAGAGCCTCAGTCTGGATGGAAATAGATGTATCTAGAACAATCCCAAATTGTGTGTTAGCAATTACTCCAGGGATAATTTCTGCCTGATGCTGACCAGGCGACCAGGATAGCATTATTGCCAAAGGACAACTTAAAATAGATGCTATTTGTTGCAGTGCTGTGCTTTCTAAATGATTTTCTTGTGCCTGGGCTGTTTTGCTCTGAGTTTGTGCAAAAATGCGTAGACATTGCTGAAAGCTATGTAAAATTGTTTTTTGCTGCTCGGCACTGGCTTGCAACAGCCATTGGCGGATCATCACACCTATTTGTTGACTAATAACCCACAGCAGTTCCTTTTCTAAAGTTGTCCAAGAGCGATGGGTTTCGTGAGCGATAACTAAAAGTGCTGCTGGTGCATGACCTTGAGTACAATTAGAAACCAAAAGCGAATGTACATTATTTTCTAAAAAGGAAGGACGCCAGTTAAAAAATCGCAAATCTTCGTCTAAATTTTGAATTTCTACCGCGGCAGTGGCATATTGTAAAAGCTGCCTATCCATCTCTTTAAGAACATTGAGCGTAAATGTCAAAGTTCGGCGATTGTGAAGCTGGCTTTGGAAAAGTATTTCATAGTTATTCTGGTCAGAGTTATACCACAACAATAAAAAGCGCGTAGCCGCTAATCGATCCAGAACTTTTTCAGCACAGATGTGTAATATATCGTGAAGGTCATGCTCACTATAGATAGCTCGTGCAACTTGACTAGTTAGCTGGGCATCCTCTTGAATTTGTTGGATGGTGCTTTCCATATTTTCAGTAGGAGCAACTAAAGAGATTAAGCCAGCAGCACCTTGCACGAAATTTTTATCTGCTTCTACCCAGATACGAGGTTGATTGCTCTCTACCGCCAGAAAACCTAACAAGTCTTTTTGCCAAATTATCGGAGCTGCCAACAGCGATCGCACCCGCAGGCGTTGCAGTAGCTTGCCTGTAAAATGGCTATTGAGGGAACTGCGTGACTCACCAATCCAGACAATTTGATTGACTGACAAAGCATAATAAAATTCACTCAATTCCTGCACGGTAATTTCCACTGCTGGTGGCTGCGGACTAGAATTGCGACTCATATTCACCAGCTGATTGCTCATCCGACACCAAAAGTAGCGTCCTTCTTTTACAAACCAGTAAATATTTGTACGGGAGGGGGAAACAAATTGATGGGTTGCTTTTACTACTGCTTCTAGCTTTTGATCAAGGTTACTTAAGCTGCCTAAATTACTCAGCAATTGCAACAGCGGCCCCTCAGAGCGCTTGGTTTGCTTTTGCTGCAAATCCATCTGATGTTGATAAAGGACTGCTCCCAGTTCGCCTAAGACCATTGAGAGTCTTGCTTTTGCTTCTCCAGCCAGGACGTAGCCCCAGTTTTGTGAACCCATTAAGACCAAACCCAAACAACGGTCTTTATGGCGAATTGGTAAAATAATCGTTCCTTGGATGCGGAATTTTTTTGCTGCTTCCTGCAATGTTTCAGCGCGGTGTTCAGCTCTTAAATCGGCTAAACCCAAGGGACGCTGCTCGATTACTACTTGTTCTAATAAGTCTCCAGGGCTAAGAACTAACCGTTGTTGTAAAAAATTGCTGTCTTTAGTGGGCGTAATGCCCCCTTTGCCAAACAATATGTGATTGAGGCGATCGTAAAAAGCAATCCAAATCAGTTGGTAGTTAAACTGTTCTTTAATATAAGAAATAGTAGTTTCGATCACAGAGTCAACATTATTCTCTTCCCTGAGTTTCTGGAGGACGCGTCCCAAGGACAGAATCTGTTTTTCAGCAGTTATCGGTTTTTCTGGCGGCCCCATCTGATTATTAGTCAACATAACTTGTAATATATAAGATGCCCGGAAAAGCACCCTGATTAATATTGCCTGTAAGTTCTAGGTAGTAGAGTAGTTCACTTCAGATCAAATAAAACCAGCATCAAGTGCGAAACTCTTAATAAATTTGAATAATGCGGATTAGACAGGTAAGAAAGCAGACTGTTGTATATTAATCCGTATTAGGAATTGACATGGATATTTATCAATTAGCAATTCGTCCACTTTTGTTCAATCTGGTCAAAGCAGATCCAGAATGGTTACACCAGCAGACGGTTCACACGATTAGTAGCCTCTCAAACACAAGCACTCGTCCACCTTCTAGATGGATTAATAGCCTTCTTCAGCAGTCGTTGTGCTTAGAAGATTCACGTTTAGAGCAAACTTTGTTTGGGCTAAACTTTCCCAACCCTGTAGGTTTAGCAGCTGGGTTCGACAAGGATGGAGTAGGCGCTAGTATCTGGTCGAGTCTTGGTTTTGGTTTTGCAGAACTGGGAACTGTGACATTTGTAGCACAGCCTGGAAATCCTCGTCCTCGCTTGTTTCGCTTGCCTTTGGATAAAGCTGCCCTCAACCGCATGGGCTTTAATAATAGCGGTGCAGCAGCAATGGCGGCACGTCTAGCACAAATGCAACACGAGTTAACTTTGCCAATACCCATAGGCATTAATTTGGGTAAGTCTAAGGTAACGCCCTTAGAAGCAGCTGCCAGCGATTATCTCAATAGTTTTCGTTTACTTAAGGATTTGGGAGACTATTTTGTAGTCAATGTGTCTTCTCCGAATACGCCAGGGTTGCGATCGCTCCAAGATGCAGCCATGCTGGGTGCTATTTTTGATTTGTTACAACAAGAAAATAATTCACAAAAACCGATTTTTGTCAAGATAGCACCTGACTTGGAATGGGAAGCGATCGCCGATATTATTGAGCTGGCAAAAACCTACCAAATAGCGGGAATTATCGCCACTAATACCACCATCCGCCGCGATTTACTGAAAACGCAGATAATTACCCAAACAGGCAAAACTGTACAGGAAGAAGCTGGTGGAATTAGCGGCGCACCATTACGCGATCGTTCCACCGAAGTAATTCGTTTTATTTGGCAGCAAACCCAAGGGCAATTGCCGATTATCGGTGTGGGTGGCATCTTTTCCCCTGAAGATGCCTGGGAAAAAATTACTGCTGGTGCTAGCCTGATCCAGGTTTATACAGGCTGGATTTACGAAGGCCCAATGATGGTACGCCGTATTCTCAAAGGTTTACTTTCCTATTTAGAACAAAGCGGATTAACTTCCATAAACGAAGCTGTAGGTTTAGAAGCAAAAAGTAAAAAGTAAAAACTTAAGCAATAAATCTTGGCAAAAGCCAAGAAAAAACGCTGATCTACTTTTAACTTTCACTTTCTTCTAAGGGGAAAAATTCCCTAGCTTTTCGAGAAAACGACCAAGCAATACCATCTGGGTCACGGCTGCGGCTCCATTCTGGAAAGTCCGGATCGTTTCGGCGTTTATACACTGTGCTGGAATAAACATTTAGTCGTTTGGCCAGTTCCGATTGAATCAAAGAGCCAAACAACAATTGTTTTTCCAGTGGTTTTTTGACTTCTTCATGAGTTGCAGAATCAGTTGCTGCTGGAACTAAGTCAGCTTCTATTTCTTCCTGCTCTGGCTGGGGTAGCGGTGGTGCTAGAAGAGTTTGAGCAGTTTGGGCTACTGGTTGAGAAGGTAGTTCTTTAACAGGCTCACTACTTTCGAGTATGTTGCCCAAAATAGTGGCATTGATAAAGTAATAGACCGGACTACCATCTTCCGTTTTCAGAATACTGGCACCAAACTCGTTAGCTTTAGTATCTAGATAGCGCGTTGCTGTTGTTCCCGGAAAATTACCCCTGATTGCCAAGTCCATTGGCGTCACCCTGCCCTGGGTTTCCCTAATCAGTTTATGGAAAATTGGATTAACTTGCTGGCACCACTGTTGCCATTGATACCGCTGCCAAGTTTTAAAACCCGTCACTATAGTTGCGATCGCCAGCAAAAATTTCCAAGTTGAAACTAGGAAAATAATCAAAAACGAGATTGGCAAAAGCAGAACGAGAAAGCCCTTCCCGCTCCTTTCAATAGGTGTTTCACTGATGCTCATTGCTGCCAAGTGAATTTGTCGAAAATAAATAATTATTATCTTGGCAAAAATTGTGGCATTTTTTTGTATCTTTTGGCAAAGCCACGGCAAATTTGTTGGAAAAATATAACATTAGTAATTTTTATACACTGTACATATCTTAAATAATTGACAAACTCAATAAGCTTATAAAAACTAAATTACAAAGGTTTTGCCTGAAAAAATCTGCTTTTGCCGATAGGAAAATATGGCAATAGTAGTATTTTATTGTATTAAAAAATACTTATATTTTTTAAATTGAGGCTAGAAATAGCACTTAAAATTTCCAATGACCAGCGTTTAAGGCATTGCTTGGTTACATAAAGGTTTTGACTCAAGCCAAGATTTTCAAAATTAGCGTCTTGGACACTTGACACTTAATAATACATATACTACATTAATAATACAAGCCGATATTCCAAAAGGAGTAAGCTTTAGCCGTAGCGGATAGCTCAAGTAATAGAGCGCCCACCTTGCCCGCAAGGGCCGATATATCGAGGGTTACCGCATATCTATTAAAAACCCTTGATTCCACTTCTGGAGGTGCAGGTGAAAATCCTGCTCCGCTACACCCAAAATCTAATTTTGAATTTTGAATTTTGAATTGTTATGTGGCGGGTAGCTCAGAGGTAGAGCGCTAAACATCCTTGTTCACCCCTTGCCTGCAAAGGCCGACGAATTGAGGGTTATCGATTTGGGTTCGAGAGGTCGCAGGTTCAATTCCTGCCCCGCCACCCAAAACCTAATTTTGAATTTTGCATTTTGAATTGTCATGTGGCAGGTAGCTCAGAGGTAGAGCGCCTAAAACATCCTTGTTCATCCCTTGCCTGAAAAGGCCGAAGAATGAGGGTTATCGCCTTCCACGCGGGATGTCGCAGGTTCGATTCCTGCCCTGCCACCTTTCATTTTTGCCCGCAAGGGCCGGGAGATGAAGCCATGAATTATAATTTTTTTACTAAAAAGAAGACATCTACACCACAAACTCAGCCTATCCCCGGACGAGAAGCAGAGATGATCCAGGGCCGTTCCGGCGGGTATATGTTTGATGCTGGTATTTGGAAAATGCTGCGCCGTTGTTTATTAATTGGCACGGCAAAAAGCACTTACTACGCAGGCAAACAAGAATTAACAGAAGATTTTGTGGCGATTATCAAGCAAGCAGTCGCTGAAAATCCGGGACGTGTTGCAGAAGAAATTATGTATGCTAGCGATGGACGCGCCATCAATAACAGTGCGCCTATCTTAGCTTTGGTATTGCTGTCGATGGGTGAAGCGCCAGAAGCCAAAAAAGCTTTTGCAGAAATATTTCCGCAAGTTGTCCGCACTGGTAGTCACTTCTACGAATGGCTAAACTACACCAAATCTCTGCGGGGATTTGGTAAGGTAGTGCGCGAAGTTGGTAAAACTTGGCTGTCGCGGGAAGATGTGAAGGGTTTGGCTTATCAACTGTTGAAATATCAACAACGTCAAGGCTTTTCGCACCGAGATGCATTGCGGTTATTTCATGTCAAACCACCTACAGAAACTCACCGTGAATTATTTGAGTGGGTAGTAAAAGGTTGGGAAGATTTACCCGCAGACATCCCCTCCGAAGCCTTAGCGCAGATTTGGTGGTATGAATGGCTAAAGCGGAATCCCACCCAAACTCATGAAGCTATTGCTCAAGGGCGCTTAACCCACGAAATGGCTGCACCTGTAGGCAAGATGGATAAGCAAGCTTGGCAACTGCTGTTTCAGGAAATGCCAATTAGTGCAATGCTGCGTAACCTCGGTTCTTTGACTGAACTGGGTGTGTTACGAACTGATGAAAGTGCCAATGTGCTGCGAGTGGAAGCAGTTCTCAACAACAAAGAACATCTGCGTAAAGGTCGCATCCATCCGATTGATGTTTTAAAAGCTCTTAAAACTTATCAATCTGGTGGCAAATTAGGGCGCAGTCAGAAGACATGGCAACCAGTTCCTCGGATTGTAGACATCTTAGAAAAGGCGCTAGAACTGTCTTTTGATGTTGTGCAACCTACAGGCAAAGTTTTCATGCACGCTGTGGATGTTTCTGGCTCTATGTCTTGGGGTGTTGTGGATTCAGTAGGTTTAAGCTGCTGTGAAATTGCCACTACAATGGCATTGGTAACAGCAAAAGCAGAGAGAAACTACATGATTCGCGGCTTTGCTACCGAATTTCGGGAATTAGGTATCACGGCTAAGGATACTTTTAGTTCTGCTGTGGCTAAAGCGAGCAACCAAAACTTTGGTGGAACAGATGCATCTGTGGCTTATGACTGGATGATTAAGAACAACTTCAAAGCAGATGTAGTCTGCTTCTGGACTGATAATGAGTCATGGGCTGGTTCTAAGCACCCCAGTCAAGCATTGACACAGTACCGCAAGAAGGTGAATCCTGATGTTAAGGCGGTGTATGTGACTCTTGCACCTTACCAGATTACCTTGGTAGATCCTCAAGATCAATTGTCCTGGGATTTGGCAGGGTTCGATCCGGGAACACCTCGTATCATCCAGATGCTTGCTATAGGTGAACTGTAGACATTGCTGAATACTACAAGATAAAGGATAGAGGTAAAACACACCTTATCCTTTATTTTTGGTATGTGCAAACTGCTGTAAGCTTCAAACTCTACCTAACATTAAGCTGTCGCGCCTACAAGTTGCACTATTTTCATTGTCAATAAAAGCTGCAAACCCTCTCCCTTGCTCCCTGCCCCCCTTCGGGTTCGCCAGTCCCCCATCGTGACGGAGACCGCCAAGACGGGGGCTGGTCTCACCTGCCCCCTGCGGTCTCAATGTGCAAATTAAATGCTTAACACCTTATAGTACTTACGCAAAATTATGAAAAAACGAACCGCGAAGGCCGCAAAGGGCACGAAGTTATAAGAGTTTTAGAGAGTTATTGCGTAAGTTTTATATAATATAGTGGGAAGACTATTCAAATAAAGCATTTTGCCAAATAACAAACTTCTGCGATCGCAGCTTGCATTGCTTTGATAAACTTCTCAGCAAAAATCATATTTAAATATTAATTCAATTATGATTTAAAATTAAAATAATACTGTCTGAAATCAAATTATACTTGCGTTAATTTTACAGTTTGTGCATATTGCATTGTTTACAGCACAAGCATCTACTACAAGCATAAATTCCTTAACATCACCGGATTTGTGCTTACTCTTTAGTAGACAACAAATATTTCTCCAGGGTTCAGCCTAATGTTATGGTAGCTTATTGTTAGATCCCAGGAGGCGGCTATATAATAGCTGTCTCTTGGGACTTCCTCCGTAATTGATTCAGGCAACTAAGGAGGCATTGCCAACTGTGACAAATAATGCTGAAGACCCGCATTCCCAAGAAGATATAAAAAATTTTCCATCTTTAGAAAGCTTGCAAGTTCTTGTAGTAGATGATAATGATGACAGCCTTGTTTTAACTACTTTTATTCTTGAAAGCAGCGGCTTTCAGGTAACTACAGCCGCATCAGCTGCACAAGCTTTCGAGACAATCAAACAATTAAAATTTGATATTTTAATTTGTGACATTGCTATGCCAGAAGTTGATGGTTATGCCTTAATCCGCACAGTCAGAGAGAGTAAGCTTTTAGGACAACAGGAAATTCCAGCGATCGCTCTAACTGCTCTTGGTTCTGAGGAAAGCCGTAACCTTGCTTTTATGTCTGGTTTTCAAAGCTATGTCAATAAGCCTGTAGATTCTAAAATTTTATTAGCAGAAATAAGACGTGTTATGAGCGAAAATCAAAAAAATTCTACATAGTTAGCTATTTCATAAAAAAAACATAGAGCGATCGCCACATTTTTCTTAAAAAGTTTGTCAGACATTATCTAATTCAGCACTCTTTTAACGGAACCCTCAGCAAATTACATTTTAAATGCTTAGGGACTTCCAACTAAAAAATATCCCATCGCATTGAGGGCAGGGGAGCAGGGAGCAGGGAGCAGGGGGAAGGAACAATCGTGTTGAACCAGAAATTGGAATAATTTATTTTTTGGAGTTCCCTTAAAAAAACATCTTTTCAAGCTAATTTACACTTGGTATCAGACTTCTTTATCATTACCCCAATAAGTTCAGCAATAGCTATCACTAATTCTTCTGGGTTCAGGGGTTTAGCTAAATGCATTTGAAATCCTGCTTGCAGAGCTTGCTGCTGATCGTACTTTCTAGCAAAAGCAGTCAGAGCGATCGCGGGAATTGTTCCTCCTTCTTCTGGTGTCCAAGCTCTTACTTGACGCATTAGTGTATAGCCATCAATATCCGGCATACTAAGATCGCTAACTAACACATCTACTTTGACTTGTTCTAGGGCTTCTAATGCTTCTAATGCCGAAGATACCGCTATAACTTCAGCTCCATCTTGCTCTAATACAAAAGCAACAAAATCTCGTGAATCAGGATCATCATCAACTACTAAAACTTTTACGCCAGTAAGGAGTAAAGAGTTAGCAGCTAAAAATGATGGGTAAGTTCGTTCATTCTTAAAATGTTGGCTTTTGTTTTGGAGAAGCGGTAAAACAACGGTGAATTTTGTTCCTTTATCTTCACCAGGGCTTTCTGCTGTGACTGTACCCCCATGCATTTCGACTATATTACGAACAATTGCTAACCCCAAACCTAATCCACCAAATTTTCTGGTAGAACTGCTATCTGCTTGCCGGAAGTAATCAAATGCATAGGGCAAAAACTCAGGATTAATTCCCTTACCTGTATCGCTAACTATAATTTGAGCATAGCCATTAGCTTGTCCTAATCGCACTTCAATTTTTCCCCCTTGGGGTGTAAATTTGACAGCATTAGAAAGCAGATTCCAGACAACTTGTTGCAAGCGAGTAGAATCACCCAAAACTTGCCCTACATTCGATTCAAATATTGTATTAATATCAATTGACTTGGTTTGTGCTGCCAACTGCATACTTTCTAGTGCAGCCAAGACTGTAGCTCCTAAATCAACATTCGTAATATTCAGGGTTAGTTTGCCTTGTAAAATTCTCGATATGTCCAGCAAGTCTTCAATGAGTTGAACCTGTAACTTGGCATTGCGTTCGATTGTTGCAAGTGCTTGAGATGTCTTTGCTGGCTCAAGGCTGTTGCTTTGCAAAAACTTAGACCAGCCAAGAATCGCATTTAGTGGGGTGCGTAACTCATGAGAAAGTATAGCCAGAAATTCATCTTTAATTCGATTGGCTGTTTCTGCTTTCGCTCGTGCTGCTTGTTCTAACTCCAGCAAGTGAGCGCGTTCTTGCTGTAATTGTTTTTGTTCTTGAATATCTGTACAACTTCCAAACCACTTTACTACACGACCTTGTTGATCTTTAAGCGGTAAACCTCTCGCTAGTTGCCAGCGATAAGAACCATCAAAAGCCCGTTTAAAGCGGTATTCATTTTCATATATAGTGCCACTTTTAACAGCACTCAACCACGCTTGTTCAGCTCTTGCTACATCATCTGGATGTAATGCTGCTAACCAACCATTACCTAAAGATTGCTCAAATGTCAGTCCAGTGTACTCACACCAGTTTTGATTCAAATAATCACATTCACCGTTAGCATTAGTTGTCCATACGAGATGAGGAATTGCTTCAGCCAAATAACGATAGCGTTCTTCGCTTTGTCGCAAAACTTCTAGAATGCGTTGGCGCTCAATTATTTCTAATTGTAATTGCTCATTAGTCTTGGTAATCTCATCAGTACGAAGAGCCACCAACTCTTCCAGGTGATTTTGGTATTTTCTTAATTCCTTCTCTACCCGTAACCGTTCAGCTACTTGTGTTTGCAGTTCTTGGTTTGCTTGTTCTAGTTGAGCAGGGCTGGGAAGTGCTAGCGCTTGTGGCACTAAGGGTACTAGTTCTACGGCTGTAAACACAGATATTATTGCAGTTACGGCTTTGATTAATCCCGACAGCCAATAAGTTGGATACCAAAGTGTCCAAATCTCCATAATGTGAGTAGTGCCGCAAGCGACGATAAATGCACTAAACAACAGAAAAATCCAATAAAAAGGTAAATCCGGTCGCTTGCGGACAAAGTAGAAGAGTGTAGCTGGGATGGAGTAATAAGCTAGTGCGATAAACGCGTCAGATAGGATGTGTAACCAAACTAAATCAGTTTTCCATAGATAGCAGTGCCCATGTGGGATAAACGGCCCTGAGCTAAAAAAAGTAGTCCATAATTCCGACATATGCGTATTGACCCCCTACCCCTAAAAGCTTTGAAGACCATGAAGATTAATAGATGGCGCTTATCTTAGTGCTATTCATTGCTGTGACAACGATAAAAATTATGTCGAGTTTGAGTGATTTCATTGCCGTGTTCAAGCTTTTTATTAAAAATCGAATATGAAAAATCAACCCTAACAGATATTAGGAAGGCAGGGTTATAAATTTGAAGAATTTTGTTGATTTTATGTTGGCACATATCCAGCTAGCGATGACTTCCACAGGGAGCATATCTGACTTCGCCAGAACAGTTAACTTCTTTATGTTTTGTAATAAATACAGTAGTAAGCACACCGAATAATGAAAATAATATTAACAATTTTACTATGGTGGTTTGGAGATTCAAAAAATTAACAGGCTCAAAAAATGGAAAAATACAAAAAATTACTGTACAAAAATCAGCTATTAATTTAATAAATAACTAGATGTCTCCTGAGAATTTTATAAATAAACTCTCTGCTCCTCTGAGTAATTACAGGCATTGTCAAAATTGTGATAACCTTAATTGCGATCGCCAGCCACATTTATACTAATCTCAAAATATATATTACCCCGCAAACAGGGGATTTCAAGCAAAGATTAAGTTTTTCCCTTCCCAGCAGTTATTACTATAAGTATTATTTTCTCCCAAGCCCGCAGATGCAGATTTTATTTGTCTAGTAGCAATTTATCTTCGCTAGGTCAACCTTTGATCCACCTAAAGGCAGTAGATGAAGTAATAAAAAAATGATTATAAGGAATTAAATAGCTCTGCTTGCCAAACAGTTAAAAAGGAACGGATTTTTATGGCATTTGATTATGACCTGTTTGTCATTGGTGCTGGCCCTGCGGGTTTGGCAGCAGCTAAACAAGCAGCTAGCTACGGTGTTCGTGTCGCTGTCGCTGAACAAGAAGCCATAGGTGGTACATGTGTAAATCGTGGTTGCGTTCCCAAAAAACTGATTGTCTACGCTGCTGACTTTGCCCAGTCTAATCAAATGGCTCATCATTACGGGTGGAGTGAGTGTCAACAGCACTTTGACTGGACAATATTTATTAAGTCAGTACACCAGCATCTCGATCGCATTCACCTCTGTTATTACGAGCAGTTGCAACAAGCAGGTATTGAACTAATTCGCAAGCATGCCACTTTTGTTGATGCCCATACTTTAGAACTGGATGGACGCAAGGTGACAGCAGACAAAATTTTAATTGCTGTGGGAGGGCGTCCCAATAAGCCTGATATCCCTGGTATAGAATACGCAATTACATCCCGCGAGATGTTTCACTTACCTTATCTGCCGGAACGATTGGCAATTATTGGTGGTGGCTATATCGGCACAGAATTTTCTAGCATGATGCACGCTTTCGGTTGCGAGGTTTCGGTCATAGAATCAGAGGCAATGATTTTATCAGGGTTTGATGACGATATCTGCTCTAGTGTGCAACAGGGTTTGAGCCAACGGGGAATTCGGTTTTTCACCAACAGCACTGCTCAAAAAATCACACTCTCAGAAGATGGTTTGCTATTAACAATTACTGGTGAGGGCCAGGAAACTATCATTGCAGATACAATTTTGGTTGCTACAGGTTACATCCCAAATACCAAGAATCTTAATTTGGAAAAAGCTCAAGTTGAACTTGGCGAACATGGTGCAATCAAAGTAGATGAATTTAATCGCACCACCCAAGAAAACATCTTTGCTGTGGGTGATTGCATCAGCCGCGTGCAATTAACTCCAGTTGCTAAGGCAGAAGGTAAAGCTGTTGCTAATACAATTTTCGGCAACAAGCCGCAAAAACTGAATTATGATTTTGTGCCCTCTGCTGTTTTTTGTCGTCCAGAAGTGGCAAGTGTGGGGATGACAGAGGCAAAGGCACGGCAAAAGTTTGGTCAAGCTGTAAAATGTTACTGCACTCACTTCCAGCCACTGTTATATCAGTTGAGCGAACCGAATGAGCAAATTACGATTAAGCTTGTGGTAGATGAAGACTCCCAACGAGTTTTGGGCGCTCACATGGTGGGTGAACATGCGGCTGATATCATTCAAAGTCTTGGGGTTGCAATTCGCAAGGGTATCACTAAGCAAGACCTGGATGAAACAATAGGCATTCATCCTACTACCGCAGAAGAGTTCCTATCGTTAAGTTAAATTTAGGTGTAAAACTGACACCAAGGTTTGTTAGGATGCTCCTGTCCAAGCTTTGGTAGGAGCGTCTGTATCATCTAAAGATACAGCATTTATTGATGAGCTGTTTTCGGTTACAGAGTTTTCCTCTTGAGAAGTTATCAACTCATCAAGTGCCTTCAGGGCCTCTAATGCAGACTGATAACGCTGCTTGTAGTCATCCAACACCATTTTACTGAGAATTTCAGCCAAAGAGTTGCTCACCAGTGCTTTATCTTTCCATTTCAATTCTCCATCAGCATCTCTATCGAAATCGTGGGGTGCAATACCTGTCAAAGCCTTAATTCCAATCATCCCGACTGCATAGATATCACTACTGTATTGGGGACGTCCAAAACATTGCTCGTTCGGCGCATAACCCTTAGTGCCAATACCAATAGTGAAGGGAGTATGTTCTTGATTTTCTATGTACGCTGTAGAGACGTCTTTGACAGCACCAAAGTCAATCAGTACGAGTTTCCAGTCTGAGTGTCGCCGGATGATGTTGCTGGGTTTAATATCCCGGTGAATTACATTGTTTTTATGGACAAATGCTAATGTTTGCAATAAGTCTCGTAAAATCACGATCGCTGAGGTTTCAAGAAGCGGTTTGCTTGATGGCAGTTCCTGAGTCAGAGGATGACCAACTATATATTCTTGAACTAGATAAAATTCTTCATCTTGTTCAAAATAAGCTAAAAGCTGAGGTATTTGGTTGTGTGTTCCCAATCTTTCTAAAGTTTGCGCCTCTGAGTTAAATAAACGTCTGGCAAGTTCCAATCCTGTCGATTTAGTGTTGGCTGGTTTGAGTTGTTTGACTACACATTGTGGGTTCCCAGGACGTTGAATATCTTCAGCAATGTAGGTTTCGCTAAATCCACCGGAACCAAGAACTTTGAGAATTTTATAGCGTCCACCAAGTATCTTCCCTGCTACTGCTAAATCTCGCAGCTGGAGTAGGTTTTGCAGGTCATCTTGTTGGCTAATAATTTCTTGGACAACTGGGGAAGATTTATATTTCTGAAAAATAACTAATAATTGGCGTTTTTTAATGCTTGCCCTTGCCATTTCGATTATCAGGTAACCCAATCCGCACAGGGCGATCGCTACTATTGGTATAGCTGTGGGGAAAATTAACTGAGCATATATAAATAATACATAGCTAATCCCTCCCCAAATCGTAGCAAGACTGATGCTAAATATAAATCTAGTTATGCCTCGCTTGCTTCTAGTACAGATGACTGCTGTACCCCCAACTAGGAAAAGTACAAATAAACCTCGCAGAGGTGGACTTGTAATGCCTTGGGCGATCGCTTTATCTGTCATCAAGGTTGCGATCGCATTTGCATGAATTTCTACTCCTGACATCCGCTCTGGATACAGCCAGTTGTTGTCAACAGCTACTGAATAATCATCATTCCCTAACTGGGCTGTGGCTCCAATCACCACGATTTTATCTTGGAGAACTTTTCCTTGCTGCAAATAGGTGTTCCAGTTTTCTGGATCTAGTACGTACCAAAAGGGAATTTGCTCAAATGTACCCGCAGACCCCCAAAAATGAATGCGATCGCCTTTTGGTCGAGGATAATTCCTTTGGGCTGCCCGCAACACTGCTTCATCAAAGGAGGGCATTTTATCTATCAAAGCATCATCTTGAGCTAATAGCTTGGGAAACTCACTAGCCAATCGGTGAATCTTGCCATCGACCTCTATGGGAAAATTCACCGTACCCATCGATACTGACCCTGTATGAAACATTTGCTGAGGTTGCGTCAGTTGCACAAATGTCCCTTGGTGAGTCTCAAAGTTTTCGTAGAGTGCAGCTAAGGTAACTTTATTGCCATATTTTTGCAATACTTTTTGCAATTGGCGATCGTCAGCAACGCCATAACTACTTGGCGTGTCAAAAACTACATCAACTGCCACAGAACGTACACCAGCCTTAATCAGCTTTTCTATAGCTTGGGCATATGCGGCACGTTTGTATGGAAAAGATTTCAGTGGTTCCAGGTAAGCATACTGGTGTGGATCTGTTTTATAGTACTGTTCAGGGACTGATATGGACTGATTGTCAATTGCCAAAATCACGATGTCTTCTGGAGGCACGACTGGCCCACGCAGTTGAAAAAACGTGGAAAGCGCATGACTTTCCATCAATTGAACTATGCCCACACCAGAAGCACTCAGCAGTGCAGCCCCTATTGCTGAAGTCCCAATCAGCAGATAACCTAACCAAGTTATCAGCTTGGAATGGTGTGTTAATGCCGTCGAAGTTGCTTTTGTGGGTTTATTTGACCGTACATTAGCAGCAGAGACATCGTTTTTAGTTAAGGTAGATGTAGGTTCTTCTCCCATATCGTCGATTAATTTAGGTACAACACTTTTATTTATTCAAACCCTGTTTTAGTGCCATCACATTGAAATAATATTTAAATGAAAAACTTATACATTTGTAAATTATCCTTTATTCCTCAGCACATTTGCGTTGACAAAGCTTGTTGGCAGGAGCCGCTTCATTCCAACACTGTCGAACTTAGCCTCTAAGTAAAATGCAAGATGTGTTTTTTCCCCTGTTCTGAGCCAAAGATGCTCTGCTTTTGCACTTGATTGCAGTGATAGTCTACCCAACTCAACAGGTATGTCCCAGTAGACATCTACCAGAAGTTTCCTTTGAACAACTTCTGCCGTTGCTACAACGCTGTTACCCCGTAAAAAGCGTGTCATTTTGTTGATGGCAAAACTTAGAGATGGGTATCACCCTACATCGTACTCTAGAACCTATGTCATACCTCTTTAGGAGTAAAATTGACTGTTATACAGTTAAGAATGCTGTTCCTTAGTCAATTTTATTGGTAGATTTTGATCACGGGGTAATTGTTAGAGCGTCTGGGATGAAAAAGGTTCAGCACTCAGCATCTGCTCTAATGTTTCAACCATTTTTCTAATTTAAAAGAGGTTAGGATAAAAGCTATACATGAAGATATACTTTATAGATATTAGCAAAATTATCATTTGAGAATTGCTATAATCTATTGTTCAATCTAAAATTCTTTTCTATTATTAGGTGTAATTTTGTATGGGTTCTACAATGAATCGTCTGTCTATTTTTGTAGACGGAAATAATATGTTCTATGCTCAACAGAAAAATGGCTGGTTTTTTGACCCGCGACGAGTATTAGAGTATTTTAAAAATGAGCAATCAGAAACAACATTAATCAATGCATTCTGGTACACTGGCTTAAAAGATCCACAAGATCAACGAGGTTTTAGAGATGCTTTAATTAGTTTAGGATATACAGTCAGAACTAAAATACTTAAAGAATATTATGATGATAACTCTGGTCGTTATTCACAAAAAGCTAATTTAGATATTGAAATTGTTGTCGATATGTTTAATACAGTAGATCAGTATGATCGGGTAGTTTTATTTAGTGGTGATGGAGATTTTGAAAGAGCAATTGAACTTTTACGCTCAAAAAATACACATATTACAGTAGTGTCAACAGAGGGAATGATAGCTAGAGAATTACGTAATGCTACCGATAGATATATAGATTTAAATGATATCAGAGATCGAATAGAAAAAACAGAAGGTTAATATTTTTAACATTTATTTACAATTGATATAGGCGTAAAATTCTAATAGCCAAGGTATTTATAGGCAAAGTCAACACTAAACAACGAACTGAAAATGACAACCAAACCAGAGCGAATTATCATTTTTGATACGACATTGCGAGATGGAGAACAATGTCCAGGAGCGACTCTAAATATAGATGAAAAGCTAGTTATAGCCAAGCAGTTGGCGCGCCTGGGTGTAGATGTAATTGAGGCAGGTTTTGCCTTTGCCAGTCCTGGAGATTTTGAAGCAGTCAGCAAAATTGCACAAATTGTGGGAACAGAAGATGGGCCTGTGATTTGTAGTTTGGCTAGAGCGCGGCATGATGATATTAAAGCGGCAGCAGAAGCGATAAAACCAGCTGTTCGTGGCAGAATTCATACTTTTATTGCCACTTCGGATATTCACTTGCAATACAAGTTGAAAAAAACCAAATCAGAAGTACTGGCGATCGCCGAAGAAATGGTCGCTTATGCTAAAACTTTCACTGATGATGTCGAATTTTCTCCTGAAGATGCAGGACGCTCCGATCCGGAATTTCTCTACCAAGTATTAGAGCGAGCGATCGCAGCTGGAGCAACAACAGTTAATATTCCTGACACTGTAGGATATACAACTCCTAGCGAATTTGGGGCAATAATTAAGGGAATTAAAGAAAATGTCCCCAACATTGATCAAGCAATTATTTCGGTTCACGGACATAATGATTTAGGTTTAGCTGTTGCCAACTTCTTAGAAGCAGTAAAAAATGGTGCAAGGCAATTAGAATGCACTATTAACGGTATTGGTGAACGAGCAGGAAATGCAGCCTTAGAAGAGTTAGTAATGGCTTTGCATGTCCGCCGACAATATTTCAATCCCTTCTTAGGACGTCCAGTAGATTCTGAACAACCCCTCACGAATATTGATACTCGTCAGATTTATAAATCTTCGCGTCTAGTTTCTAATTTGACGGGAATGTTAGTGCAACCAAATAAAGCCATAGTGGGGGCAAATGCCTTTGCTCATGAGTCTGGTATTCATCAAGATGGTGTGTTGAAAAACAAGCTCACCTATGAAATTATGGATGCCCAATTGATTGGCTTGACAGACAATCAAATAGTTTTAGGTAAACATTCTGGGAGAAATGCTTTCCGTACCCGCTTGAAAGAATTAGGTTTTGAACTGTCAGAAACCGAATTAAATAAAGCATTCGTCAGATTCAAAGAAGTCGCTGATAAAAAGAAAGAAATTTCTGATTGGGATTTAGAAGCGATTGTGAATGATGAAATTCAACAAGCACCTGATTTGTTTAGGGTAGAGTTGGTGCAAGTTTCCTGCGGTAGCAACGCCAAACCCACCGCTACAGTCACCCTCCGCACCCCAGACGGTGAAGAACTAACCGATGCAGCTATTGGTACTGGCCCTGTAGACGCGGTTTATAAAGCAATTAACCGTGTGGTAAACGTACCCAATCAGTTGATTGAGTTCTCTGTGCAGTCAGTAACCGCTGGTATCGATGCGATTGGGGAAGTTACCATCCGGTTACGCTATGAATCTAGAGTGTTTTCTGGTCATGCGGCGAACACAGATATCATCGTTGCGTCTGCTCAAGCCTATGTTAATGCCCTGAATAGGCTTTATGCATCTTTGCAAACTCAAGAAAAACAAGAGAAAGTAACTACTGCATAGAACCTCACTCTAACCCCTCTCGCAAGCGAGCAGGGGTTATTTATTTTTCGTTCCCATGCTCCTGTGTGGGAATGGTATTTAGGATATCTACTGCCTCAGTTTACAAGAGTTATACCAATTCTCCAAAATCAGGCGACAGATGCAAAACTAGAAACCAAGATGAAATGTAACGCCTGTTTATTAAGAATTACGAATTGGTATTAAAGCCTCTATAAACCTTGACTTATGAAGTTTTACAAATATCATGCTCTTGGCAACGATTATCTAGTTATCAATCCCCAAGATTTATCATTTGCGCTAACCCCTGAAAAAATCAAAACCATTTGCCATCGGAATTTTGGAATTGGATCAGATGGTATCTTGTTGGGACCGCTAGCATCTCAAACAGCAGAATTTGCATTACGCATCTTCAATCCAGACGGGAGTGAGGCAGAAAAAAGTGGTAATGGATTGCGAATTTTTTCTCGCTACCTATGGGATAAAGGACTTGTTAGCGAAGAACCATTCTTAATTGAAACCGTGGGTGGATTGGTTCAATCGATTATACAAGATGCCGGGAAAACAGTTCAGGTAGAGATGGGAAAGGTTAGCTTTTGGAGTAATGATATTCCAGTAGTTGGCTATCGCAGAGAAGTAATCGAAGAAATAATCAATGTTGACAATGAAACTTTTACCTTCTGTGCAGCGACTATTGGCAATCCCCACTGTGTGATTCCTCTAGATAATGTCAATCCCGCGATTGCAAAACAGTATGGGCCAATATTAGAGGTTCATTCCCTTTTCCCAAATCGTACCAATGTTCAATTCATGACAGTCATAAATCGAAATACTATCCAAATTGAAATTTGGGAGAGGGGTGCTGGCTACACTTTAGCTTCAGGTAGTAGCAGCAGTGCAGCGGCGGCTGTTGCACATAAACTTGGTTTATGCGATTCTTCTATTACCGTGCAAATGCCTGGTGGAGAAATTTTGATACAAGTCAACGATGACTTTAATATATCTATGACAGGTTCTGTGACAAAAGTTGCTGAAGGTGAATTATCAGCAGAATTGTTTGCAGACTAAAAAACTTCTCAATCCGATTTGTTAGTATTACTTCCTTGTGAAACCCAACAAAAGCTTTAATTTGTATTGGGTTATGTTTAACCTAACCTATTTGCGATCGCTTACACTTAATAAGCATTGGGATTTAAACGTATCATGATTTTTTCCGGCTCTGTCAAATTTTTAAAACCATAACGGCGATAAAGTCCATGAGCATCTTTTGTGCCTAACAACCACCTTTGAACGTCTTGTAAATCTGGATATTCTAAAATATATTCTACAAACCATTTTCCTAAACCCTGTCCTCGATAAGACTCCAGAATAAAAACATCTTTTAACAACGCAGAAGTTGCATAATCAGTAATAACTCTAGCAAAACCAACTTGTTGTTCACCTTCATAAAGTCCAAAACATAAAGAATTTTTTATTGCCTTTTCCACTGTGGCTAATGGTATGTTCTCAGCCCAATAGGAAGCCTGTAAAAAATCATGAATCATTTGAATATTTAATTTAGATTTATCGCTACTAATATAAAATTTATGTTTTAATTTTTCGTTCATTTGATTGCATCTTTGATTTAATATGTTGAGACGTAATAATTAATTTTAATTCATTTTATGGTCAGTGGATTGCAACATAAGATGATGAAATTACTGAACCATTAGCTGGAAAGCAGAGGCTATATTCAGTGTTTAAAGTTATGGGTGCATCTACTATTGATTATGAATCAGCCGACAACAAAATCTTGGCAAGAAGTCCGCACAGCTTTTCAAAAAATTTGGGGTTACGAAGATTTTCGTTCGCCACAAGGAGAAATTGTCAGCAGTTTATTAGCCCAAAAAGATGCGCTGATTATCATGCCGACAGGTGGAGGAAAATCGATTTGTTTCCAACTACCCGCACTGCTACAAACAGGATTAACTTTAGTAGTTTCGCCCTTGGTGGCATTAATGGAAAATCAAGTACAGGAACTACGTCAGCGCCACCTGAGTGCTGCACTACTACATAGTGAATTATCATCATCCCAACGCCGGGCAACGCTACAAGCTTTAGAAAGACAACAATTAAGATTACTATACCTATCGCCAGAAACTTTACTGAGTAACCCAGTTTGGGAAAGATTGTGTCACCCGCAATTGCAGATTAACGGCTTTATTTTGGATGAAGCCCATTGTTTAGTGCAGTGGGGTGAAACATTTCGACCAGCTTATCGCAGATTAGGGGCGGTAAGACCTGCATTGCTGCAATCAAAACCACCAGAAACAAAAATCAGTGTTGCTGCTTTTACTGCTACCGCTGACCCCGTAGCTCAAAAAATCATTTCCACAGTTTTGCAATTACAACAACCAGATATTTACCGCCTAAATCCCTATCGTCCTAATCTGCATCTCAACGTCTGCATAGCTTGGACACCAAGGGGTAGAAAACAAAAATTAGTAAAATTTATTCAAAATAGACCGCAACAAGCTGGGTTAGTTTATGTTCGCACTAGGCGAGATAGTGAGAATTTAGCAGCATGGTTAGCAGAGATGGGTTATGCCACAGCTAGTTATCATGCTGGACTAGGTGCAGAAGAACGCCGTGCTGTAGAAGCTAGCTGGTTAAGTGGCAAGATGCCGTTTGTGGTTTGTACCTGTGCTTTTGGCATGGGTATAAATAAACCTGATGTGCGCTGGGTAGTTCATTTTCATTCGCCGCTGCTAATTTCTGAATATGTGCAAGAAATTGGACGTGCTGGACGGGATGGAAAACCAGCAGAGGCGTTAACGTTGGTGAGTGAACCGACGGGGTGGTTAGATGCTGAAGATAAGCAAAGACAGCAGTTTTTTGAACAACAAATGCGATCGCAACAACAAACAGCGCAGCAACTAGTAAAAAAACTGCCAAAACAAGGGGAAGTAAATGCTGTGACGCGACAATTTCCTGATAGTGCTACGGCACTCGCTTTACTCCACAGCAGTGGTCAACTAAACTGGCTTGACCCTTTCCATTACATCATTGATACAGGGGTGATAAAGCAGCCTCCAACGCAATTAAATGCTGTCAAGCAAATGAATCAATATTTGATTACTAAACAGTGCCGTTGGCAGTTTTTGTTAAATGCTTTTGGTTTTGACAAAGACGCTGCTAACTGGCGTTGCGGACATTGCGATAATTGCAAAAATTAACTTTTTTCATCACCGTCAGCAGTAAATATAGCTCTGTTACTTCGGTTAAAACACAAAAAATTTCAAAAGCCTGCATTCGCAGGCTTTGTCTGTATAAACTTAAGTTTATAGTCTGAGGAAAATTAGTGACTTATGATCATAAGCCTAATTTACCTTTGAAACCAAACACCTAAAATTGCTGCAAAAACCGCAAATCGCTAGCGTACAAGCGGCGAATATCATCAATTTGGTGTAATACCATCGCAAAGCGTTCTACACCGAAACCGGCAGCAAACCCAGTATAAACTTCTGGATCGTAACCCACGGCTTTCAGCACATTTGGATCTACCATACCACAGCCCATAACCTCCAGCCAGCGACCATTCCACTGTAAATCAACTTCGGCTGAGGGTTCTGTAAAGGGAAAATAGCTAGCACGAAAGCGAATTGGGAGGTCGCCAAACATTGCTTGCAAAAATACCTTAATCGCACCCTTGAGGTCTGTAAATGTCAGCCCCTCATCAATTGCTAACAGTTCTATTTGGTGGAACACTGCTGAATGGGTGGCATCTACGTTATCACGGCGATAGACTCGCCCAGGGGCAACAACCCGGATGGGCGGTTCCTCAGCTTCCATATAACGAATTTGTACTGAAGAGGTATGAGTACGTAGGAGATTGCCATCTGGCAGGTAAAAAGTATCCTGCATATCACGGGCAGGGTGGTCAGGCGGGGTATTAAGAGCCTCGAAATTGTAGTAATCTGATTCCATCTCTGGCCCTTGAGCCACGGTGTAACCCATACCGACAAAGATATCCAGCGCTTGGTCGATAATGCCATTGAGAGGATGGATGCGACCTTGGGGACGGTAAATGCCCGGCATTGTCACATCCAGAGTTTCCGCCTCAAGCTGGGAGCGAATTTGAGCAGCTTCTAGGGCTGCGCGCTGCTTATCTAAACTATCTTGCAGGGATTCTTTGACTGTATTGGCGATCGCCCCAATTTTCGGTCGTTCCTCTGCACTCATCTGCCCCATACTTCGTAACAACGCCCCAAGTTGCCCTTTTTTACCCAAATAGCTAACTCTGAGTTCTTCTAGGCGTTCTAAGGTATCGGCGGACGCGATCGCTTTTTCTCCTTCCTGCCGCAGTGCTAAAAGTTGAGCCTCTAAATTGTTAGGCTGATTCGTCATGCTAAACGCTTGTTAGATATTAGTCAGTAGTCATGGGTCATTAGTCATTAGTCCAAATCTTTGGAGTGCTAGACAAATAACCTTAGTGATATGCCATTAATAGGCCAAAGGCAAGGGTTAAAACCAAACCTCTGTTTACCAGTTTAGAGGCGATTAGGTGTGTGAGGATGTTTTTTTTGCCTGATGCTGGTGACGCCTGACATTGACAAATGGCTAATAACAAATCACTAATGACTAATAACAAATTATTAATGACTAATGACGATGAAATTACTCATTAGCAATGATGATGGCATTTCTGCCTTGGGTATTCGTACCCTAGCTAACTGCTTGGCAGAGGTAGGACATGATGTGACTGTAGTTTGTCCAGATAGGGAGCGATCGGCAACTGGACATGGACTAACCCTGCATCAACCAATTCGCGCCGAAATTGTGGAGTCAATTTTTCATCCTGCCGTCAAAGCCTGGGCTTGTGATGGCACTCCTTCGGACTGTGTGAAACTGGCACTGTGGGCTTTGTTAAAGTCACCTCCCGACTTGGTTCTTTCAGGGATTAATCAAGGAGCTAATTTGGGGACTGAAATCCTCTACTCTGGTACCGTTTCTGCTGCAATGGAGGGTATGATTGAAGGTATTCCCAGCGTTGCGTTCAGCCTTGCCAGTCACACATCCAAAGACTTTCAAGCTGCGGCTAACTTTGCCAAAATTTTAGTAGCACAAATAGCCGCAAAACCCCTACCAGGGTTGATGTTACTCAACGTCAATATTCCCCCAGTCAAATGGGAAGAAATTGCAGGAGTCACCATCACTCGTCAAGGAGTACGGCGCTACGTTGATGTTTTTGATAAGCGTATCGATCCGCGTGGTAAAACATACTACTGGTTAACTGGTGAAGTCCTGGAGGAAGTTGAACCTCCAGAAGGCTTAAATTTGCCTCAAAACATCCCCATAGACGTGCATGTTATCCGTGAAAATTTTATTAGCATAACGCCTTTACAATACAACCTCACCTACGCAACTGGACTACAACAATTGTCTGAGTGGAAAATGCAGTTTCCGTAAGACCTTTGTTAATACTGATAAAACTCTGAGGATAGTTAAATAGATCATGGGAAAATTTAAGTTATAAAGTAGTAACGTTCTTGATATACCCGATACACGTACACTCAAACAACTTAAGGCTTGTACCTTGCATAATCTCACCCAGGTTTACACAACCAGCTTTAAAAAGTGTATGCTGTTTTACCAAGAAATTCTCGTGATACCAAAATTGGTGAGATTCCATTGACCGAACAAAAATAAGTAACAATTTTTTATTGATCGCCCGCTAAGTCCAGCAAGCAACACCCATGTCTAGGTTAGAGAACCAATTTACTGTGCAATTTTGGGGCGTTCGCGGCAGCATCCCCAGTCCAGGCCCACACACTGTGCGTTATGGCGGTAATACCCCTTGCATTGAAATGCAAGTGGGTGGTAAACGCTTAATTTTCGATGGCGGTACAGGGCTACATGTTTTGGGGCAATCTTTGTTGCGCCAAATGCCGATAGAAGCTCATTTGTTTTTCACCCACTCCCACTGGGATCACATGCAAGGGTTTCCCTTCTTTACCCCAGGGTTTGTCAAGGGAAATAATTTTAAGATTTACGGCGCAATTGCTCCCGATGGTTCCACAATTGAACAGCGCCTGAATGACCAGATGCTCCACCCAAATTTTCCCGTACCCTTGCAAATCATGCAGGCAAATTTGAATTTCTGCGACATTACACCGGGGCAAGCAATACACATTAGTGATATTACTATAGAAACCGCACCACTAAACCATCCAGGCGAAGCTATTGGATATCGAATTAACTGGCATAATGGCGCTGCTGCTTACATTACCGATACTGAACATTTTCCCGACAGGCTGGATGAAAATGTTTTGTGGCTAGCTCGTAATGCTGACATCCTGATCTACGATTCTACTTATACAGATGAGGAATATCATTCCCGATCATCACCAAGAATTGGCTGGGGACATTCTACTTGGCAAGAAGCTGTTAAGGTGGCCAAAGCCGCTAACGTTAAAACTCTGGTGATTTTTCACCATGACCCTGCTCACAACGATGATTTTTTAGATAGTGTAGGGGAACAAGTGGTTGAGCAATTTCCTGGTGCAATCATGGCACGGGAAGGAATGGTACTCCAGGTTCCTGTTTCAGTTTCCTTATCAGAATCTTTTCCTGTCAGCAAATTTTCTGCTTAAAAGTTGTAGTCGAAGCAATTGTAGATTTTAGATTAGATTGGTGATCAGAAGCTTTCAGCAGGAGAGCGTACTCTTGGGTAAACTGCAAAAACTGGAGAACACGGTTTGCGAGTTCACCAAGTAAGCGTAGTCGCCCGTAAACTACCTCTGTTGGGACTAAGCAAGACAAAACTCGCCATCACCCAAGTTTAAAGCTAGAGTCGATTTAGCTTTGGTCTGTGGGGTTCTCTGGACTCAGCAATGAGCGGTCAAGCTGATGACTTCCCGTAGGGTGGGCTTTGGCTAAGAACCAAAAGGGGTGGCGTAAACACCCCAACTGGTAACACAAGATGTCAGGGTCGGACTTAGGCGTTTATCCATCGGGTAGCTTGTGGCTGAGAGCTAAATAAACCTAAAATCCCAGAATCTACGTGCTAAATTTGTCTCAAAATGGGTGTTCTGTGTGGGTTGCTTCTTCGAGCAAGTTGGCTCTAACGCCAACGGCTGTTGCTCTTGGCAAATTTGATGGCGTGCATCTTGGTCATCAAAGAGTAATCCAACCAGTTTTGCAGCAAGCATGGAGAGAAGTCCAAGGACAAGCTTCCTGCGTTAGCGTTAGCTCCTCGCAGAGCGAGGCTCAAAACTTCAGGGAAGATGAGGAGAATTTGCAAGAACTCTCACCCCTTAACCCCACTACCCCAGCACCCCAACAAGAAAACTCTCTAGCATCAACACACGAGCATACATACTCAACGGTTGTCACCTTTCATCCCCATCCACAGGAGTTTTTTTCGGGACAACCTCGTACTTTGCTAACTCCATTGGATGAAAAAGTTGAACAATTGCGATCGCTAGGGATAGAACAGCTGGTACTACTACCCTTCGATAAAGAATTATCAGCTTTGTCTCCCGAAGATTTCGTAGAAAAGATTCTCGTGCAACAACTGCGATGCCAGCGACTTAGCGTTGGGCAAGATTTTTGTTTTGGTAAACAGCGTACTGGCACCGCTAGGGATTTACAATTGCTCGCCGCCAAGTACGATATCCCCGTGACAATCGTTCCTTTACAAACCTACACAGGTAGCGACAACCCCCCAGCAGACAGCAGTTGTGTCAATATTGCTCTTACCCAAGAGCCTCCCATTAGCACTTCACGGATTCGCCAAACTCTAGAAAATGGTGATATCACCAGTGCAAATCTCCTACTTGGACGTCCCTACACTCTTTTTGGTGTTGTGATTCAAGGTCAACAACTTGGCAGAACTATTGGCTTTCCCACCGCTAACCTCCAATTGCCAAAAGACAAGTTTTTACCTCGTCAAGGTGTTTATGCTGTCCGTGGTTCTATTCTCAATGCCACGCCAAATGCTACTGCTCCTATTCCCTATTTAGGAGTAATGAATATAGGTAACCGCCCAACAGTAAATGGTACTGAACCATCTGTAGAAGTACATCTTTTTGATTGGTCTGGCGATTTATATGGCAAAAAGCTGGCTGTGCAGTTAGTAAAATTTTTGCGCCCGGAACAAAAATTTTCTTCTCTAGAAGCTTTGAAAACACAAATTCAACTTGACTGTGCGATCGCTAGAGAAGTTTTGAGTTCTCAATGATGAATTCTCAATGCTAATTGGGAATACTCTCAATAAAGGAATAGAGACTAGGGACTAGGAGCTAGGACATCCTCCCAATCCCTAATCCCCAATCCCTAATCCCTAATCCCTAATCCTGTAGTGCATGAGAGAAAGAATTGACGCTTTAACACAAAATTTGGCTCGCACCATCGTGGGTAAAAATGAAGCAATACGTTTGGTGCTAGTTGCCCTGCTAGGCGATGGTCATGCTTTATTAGAAGATGTACCTGGTGTTGGTAAAACCCTGCTTGCCAAATCGCTAGCTCGTTCAATAGATGGCAAATTTCAAAGGCTACAATGTACCCCTGATTTATTGCCTACTGACATCACTGGCACTAACATCTGGAACCCAAAAAGCGGTGAATTTAGCTTTCTTCCTGGGCCGATATTTGCCAATGTGCTGCTAGCTGACGAAATCAACCGCGCCACACCCCGCACGCAGTCAGCTTTGCTAGAAGTCATGGAAGAGCATCAGGTAACAGTCGATGGTGTCTCTCGTGCCGTTCCCACCCCCTTCTTTGTGATTGCTACTCAGAATCCTATTGAGTATCAAGGCACTTTTCCTCTACCAGAAGCACAGATGGATCGGTTTATGCTGTCTTTAAGCTTGGGCTATCCTTCTGAAGCAGATGAACTCCAGATGCTCCAAAGCCAAGCAAATGGTGTTAAGGTTTCTGATTTGCAGCCTTGTATTACCTTGGCAGAAATTGTGCAATTACGCCAACTCTGCTCTCAAGTCAGATTGGAAACTTCCTTGCAACAGTACATCTTGGAATTAGTACGAGCAACACGACAAGATGAAGAAATCACTCTTGGTGTTAGCCCTCGCGGTACGGTGTCTTTACA
Organism: Mojavia sp.; assembly: GCF_059505145.1. Taxonomy (NCBI): domain Bacteria; kingdom Bacillati; phylum Cyanobacteriota; class Cyanophyceae; order Nostocales; family Nostocaceae; genus Mojavia; species Mojavia sp. The sequence continues at coordinate 38,800 of NZ_JCACKA010000018.1, read as the reverse complement.
ACGAGCTACCCAAGCCCTAGCTTTTCTTTTAGGGCGTGATTATGCCATTCCTGATGATATAAAATTTCTTGTTCCTCACGTTCTTTCGCATCGCATCATCCCCAGAGCAGGACGCAGCACAAGAACTGTTGTAGAAAGATTGTTGCGATCGGTTCCGATTCCCTAAATTGGCTGAAATTTCATACTTCAGCTTTTAGTCGATAGCCAAGAAAAGTTAATGTAATGTTTGACAGCAAACTATTATACGTGTGAATGTAGCGATCGCCGCTTTGGTTCATTTCGACTCTGAAAGTAGTTACGCCAAAACTGCAACATCGCCATAGTTACGTAAGTCTTATTATGAGGTACAAGCGCCACATCAAAGTATCTGGGAATGTGAGGAATGTCAAATTTTGTTAAGTGGAAATTCCGCCCTAAAAGCGATAGCGAAGCGCTACGGCGAAGCGCCAAACGCAATTTCAAACGTCAACCCTTTGGTTTACTTTTGGTAATTTTGGCGTGGAGTCTCGCTATGGGTTGGCTGCTATCCTTAGCTAATAATGTCCAAGGTGCTATTCCCATCTCGCAAGTTGGCACAGTTGATGTAGTACCTGCACAATACAAACTGGGGCAAGAATTATATTTAGAAAACTGTTCTACTTGCCACATTGCTTTACCACCAGCAGTTTTACCTACCCAAACCTGGAAAAATCTTTTGCAAGACTCGCAGCACTACGGCACACAGCTACAGCCTTTAGTTGATCCGCCGCGTATCTTGGTTTGGAGGTATCTAGAAACTTTCTCTCGTTCCCAACGAAAAGACGAAGAAACACCTTACCGCGTCAACAACTCACGTTATTTCAAAGCTTTGCATCCAAAAGTTAAGCTACCACGTCCTGTCCAGATTGGCAGTTGTGTTAGCTGTCATCCCAGCGCAAGTGACTACAATTTCCGCCGCTTGACTCCAGAATCGGAAAACTCGCCGTAAGAGTAGGGGATTGGGCATCGGGCATTGGGCATTGGGTATTAAGTAAATTCCCCTTGTCCCTATTACCCAGTCCCCAATTCCCAATCCCTATAGGGGGGGAATCGCTACTTCAGCATGGTTGGCGTTCTCTGCCTCAGTTGGGGGTGAAATGATACTATGAAGAAAGTCCAAAGATAAGATATGAAATAAAACCAATCATTTAGTAAACTGATTGGCTAGCCTTTTTAATGTTTTTGAGTTAATTCTCATTTCAGACCCATCCAAAACGAAAACGGCTGGGTTGGGTTAAATTTTTATAATCTATGCCGAAACTTTAATTGCCATCCTCTTTGATTTAGTGCCATAACCTGCCATGCTAAAAACCTTGTTGGGCGATCCCAACGCTCGTAAACTTAAGAAATACCAACCCTACATTACTGAAATTAACCTTTTAGAGGAAGAAATTAAAGCCCTTTCCGATGAAGAGTTAAAAGGTAAAACAGCAGAGTTTAGACAGCGAATCTCTAAAGGCGAAACCTTAGATGAGATTCTGCCAGAAGCTTTTGCTGTAGTCCGGGAAGCAGGACGACGAGTCTTAGGCTTACGGCACTTTGATGTTCAGATGTTGGGCGGTATAATTCTGCACAAAGGGCAAATTGCAGAAATGAAAACTGGGGAGGGCAAAACCCTAGTTGCTACATTACCAAGTTATTTGAATGCCCTCTCTGGTAAAGGCGTACACGTTGTTACAGTGAACGATTACCTGGCTCGTCGGGACGCGGAATGGATGGGACAGGTGCATCGCTTCTTGGGATTGAGCGTGGGGCTAATTCAGGCGAGCATGATTCCCAGCGAACGTCAGAAAAATTACGAGTGCGACATTACCTATGTTACCAACAGTGAGGTAGGTTTTGATTACTTGCGGGACAACATGGCTACATCCATGGCAGATGTGGTACAACGCCCATTCAATTACTGCGTAATTGACGAGGTAGACTCAATCTTAATTGATGAGGCGCGGACACCACTAATTATTTCTGGACAGGTAGAAAGACCGACAGAAAAATATCTCCAAGCAGCCGAAATCGCCTTTACGCTGAAAAAAGATGAGCATTACGAGGTAGATGAAAAAGCTCGTAACGTGCTGTTGACAGATGAAGGTTTTGCAGAAGCGGAAAATCTTTTAGGTGTCACCGATTTATTTGACCCAGAAGATCCGTGGGCACACTTTGTTTTCAATGCGATTAAAGCCAAAGAACTGTTCCTGAAGGACGTCAACTATATCGTCCGCAACGGGGAAGTGGTGATCGTAGATGAATTTACTGGTCGTGTGCTACCTGGACGGCGGTGGAGTGATGGATTACACCAAGCAATTGAAGCGAAAGAACACGTAGAGATTCAGCCAGAAACTCAAACTCTGGCGACAATTACTTATCAAAACCTGTTCTTGCTTTATCCCAAACTGGGTGGGATGACGGGAACTGCCAAAACAGAAGAACCTGAGTTTGAAAAAATTTACAAACTTGAAGTTACGGTAATTCCTACTAATCGTACCAGAAGACGCCAAGATATGTCTGACATGGTGTTTAAGACAGAACCTGGCAAATGGCGAGCGATCGCCAGAGAATGTGCAGAAATGCACGAAGCTGGTAGACCCGTACTCGTGGGTACTACAAGTGTGGAAAAATCTGAGTATCTCAGTCAACTGCTCAAGGAGATGGAGATTCCCCACGAGTTGCTCAACGCGCGACCAGAGAACGTAGAACGCGAGGCGGAAATTGTCGCCCAAGCTGGACGTAAAGGAGCTGTAACTATTGCCACCAACATGGCTGGTAGAGGTACAGATATCATCCTGGGTGGTAACTCTGAATACATGGCGCGTCTGAAGCTGCGGGAATACTTTATGCCGCGGATTGTCCAGCCAGAAGATGAAGATGTGTTTGGCGTCCAAAAAGCAGCTGGTCTGCCATCTGCGACTGGTAGTGGCCATGGCTTTGTTCCTGGGAAAAAGGTGAAAACTTGGCGGGCTTCGCCAGAAATTTTCCCTACTCAGTTAACAAAAGAGACAGAACAGCAACTCAAAGAAGCTGTAGAATTGGCGGTACGTGAATATGGCGAACGCAGCTTACCGGAACTGGAAGCAGAAGATAAAGTAGCCGTAGCAGCCGAAAAAGCTCCGATTGATGACCCAGTAATTCAAAAATTGCGGGCAGCTTATAACCGGGTAAAGCACGAGTACGAACAATTCACCGTCCGCGAACACGAAGAAGTAGTGGAATTAGGCGGTTTGCACGTCATTGGTACAGAACGCCATGAATCGCGCCGGATTGACAACCAATTGCGAGGACGGGCAGGACGACAAGGTGACCCTGGTTCAACAAGATTCTTCTTGAGTTTAGAGGATAACTTACTGCGGATTTTTGGTGGCGATCGCGTTGCTGGATTAATGAGTGCCTTCAACGTTGAAGAAGATATGCCCATAGAATCGGGGATGCTTACCCGTAGTTTGGAAGGCGCACAGAAAAAAGTTGAAACCTACTACTACGATATCCGTAAGCAGGTGTTTGAGTACGACGAGGTGATGAACAATCAACGTCGCGCCATCTACGCCGAACGCCGCCGGGTACTAGAAGGTCAAGACTTGAAAGAACAGGTAATCAAATACGCTGAAAAAACGATGGATGACATCGTTGACTATTACATCAACCCAGACTTGCCCTCGGAAGAGTGGGAGTTAGACAAGTTGGCTGATAAGGTTAAGGAATTTGTTTATCTGTTGGCAGACTTGCAGGCAAATCAGTTAGAAGATATGTCTGTAAGCGAGATAAAAGCTTTCCTCCATGAACAAGTGCGGATAGCCTACGACATGAAGGAAGCCCAGATTGACCAAATTCAGCCAGGACTAATGCGCCAAGCTGAACGGTTCTTTATTTTGCAACGCATTGATACCCTGTGGCGTGAACACCTGCAACAAATGGATGCTTTGCGCGAATCGGTGGGATTGCGTGGTTACGGTCAAAAAGACCCGCTGATTGAGTACAAGAGCGAGGGTTATGAACTCTTCTTGGATATGATGGTCAACATCCGCCGAGATGTGGTTTACTCGTTGTTCATGTTCCAACCGCAGCCGCAGCCAGTAGTGCAAACATCATCAGAGATGGTTTGACACTTCAGCAGCCTGTAAAATAGCAGATACAAACGAAATAGCAGTCAAGAGGTGAGAAAAAGTCAGACCTCTTGACTGATTTTTGCTTTTAAAGGATACACCCCCTCAGTTGACAAGTAAAAAGTGAGAAATTGTTGAGAGTGTTGCTTGAAAGCCATGAAACAAGAGCATTTTAGAAGCCATTAGCGCGCAACACTTTAGCAGGGTCGGGGCTACTCTACTTATATACAAACTGTATATAATCTTGATTGAGGGTCAGCAGAGCGCTTATCCAACCCAAGTAAGAAAACTCTGTAAGAAACAGCGACTTTATAAAGGTTGACAATGACTTGTAGTAAAGGTTTAGGGCTGCCAATGCTTCTCAACTTCCTTACTCGGTTGTGCTTTGATTGCCATAAATGACCTTTTGTATGGATACTACTTTAACGCCATCTCACTGCTCTCTTTAGAAAGGAAAACGGAATAGGCACGGTACTTAAGGTATTTACAAAAATTTATTAACAATTACATATCATAGCCACATTACATGAAAAAGTTAATACTGAAAAGAATGTATGAAGTAAATCTTTTATTTTATGAAATCTTTAACTTTGGTAGCCAGCATAGTTAGCCTAATCAGTATGTCGAGTTTTTGTAGTGCTGCTAAAGCTGCTTCTATAAATAACGGAGGGTTTGAGTCAGGTTTTTTAGGATGGACAATCTTTAATGAAAATTTGTCACCTATTCAATCTCCACCTTCTGGCTCACCTTCTAATTCATCTGTAAGATGGTTTGAAACGTCAGGCGGCTTTTCCCCACTATCAAATACTGAAATTATTAACCAGTTTGAAGGACAAAGCTATGCAGTGACAGATCATGCAGAGTCTGGTTCAACAGTACTATATCAAGATATTACCTTGGAGCCAGAGCTTCAGCATATACTTTCATTTGCTTGGTTTGCTCAGAGTAAACCACCTTTTCAAGATTCTGGAAGTATGTCACTGACAGTTAGTGATGACCCCCTTACTAATAACTATCAAGGGCCTGTCCAGCTATTCAGAATTGATCTTGTTCCTGCTGAATTTACCAACTTCTTTGGTGTTTCTTCGGATGCTGGCATATTAGCAAATATCGTGGCCCCGGTAGCTGAACCTTTTCCGGTAACAGAATGGAATAATGTTGTATTCGACTTAACTCCGTGGGCAGGTTCTACTGTGCGATTGGCTTTCCGTGAAGCTGCTATTGGAGGCGATTTCCAAGCTGGTATCGATGCTGTAAAGGTTACGTCTGCCTTGAGAAGCGTTCCAGAATCCAACACTATCTTTGCTTCAACAATAGCAATAGGGCTAGGAGTTTTGTCAAAAAGGCAGCTTTCAAAAAGACAAAAAGTCTAAAAAATTGAATACTCAAAGGCTAGCCTTTAATTGTGCAGTCACCCTAATTCACATACTACTTATTTATCAATTTATAGTTGTGATTGGCAAGGCCCAACCGCGCAAGAACAGTGAACAGCACTGGCTCATCAAAACATTGATATACCTTGATTGTTGCAACTCAAGTAAGAAATTCTCGTCTTGAATTTCTTACTTTGAGATTTTTGAGACCATTGTTACACCTGCTACAAGGCGGCGATCGCCTACGGTGGTGTGTAGCTCATCGCCTAGATAAATTAGGTGATATTGAGGCAAGTTTATTTTAAATAGCAACAAGCTTCTCTCTTTTTCTCGTAACCGGGAAATAAATTTGACTTTGCTTTTGAGCTCGTAACCAAGCATCTCGATAAATTTGCTCAAACAAAACTCTTTGAGCATGGCTACCGCCTATCTGAGACAATCGCGGTAATACAGGTTTTAGTTGAGTAACCGCCTCTGACCAATCATCTTGAGCGTGGGCAACCATACCTCTAGCACAGGGAATGGCAACTTCAGACCAGTTTCGACGCAGGAAAGGGTTCACGCTTAAACTATGTTGCTGCATACTCAGCCACATTTGGTTTAACCAGTCACTACGTCCGCCTCTGGCTAATGCATAGATGTAATGCAAGTCTTGGAAGGGTAGAGCGTGTTCATGAAGACGAGGCAGAAGATACGCACTCAAATTTTGCCAGCGATCGCCTACATCAAAACCTTGCAACTCCAGCCTTAACAATAAAGCGATCGCCCCTACTTGATCTTTGGGAGAATATTTCTGAGCACGTCCCCAAACGTGGGTATCATACAGCACCAAAACCTTCTCTTGATTACCTTGCTTTAAGTAATAGAGCGCTATATGCCACCAATTATGTGTGTAAAGCATGGAGTTGCAGTTTTCCCAAGTATCAGCTAGGCTTTCCATCCAAGTAATGCCCTCATCGACTCGTCCCTGAGTTTCCATTACATGAGCAACAGCATGATGTGCCCATGGATCATAACGATTTATGGAAGTTGCTATTCGACCCATTGCTTCTGCTTCATCCAAGCGATGGCACTGTTCTAAACCAAATGCCACCATGCCGTATAGGTAATGATTTTCCTCGTTCACAGGTAAAACTTTTTGCGCTATGTTGAGTAATCTTTCCTGATCGCCCAAATAGAAGTAGTGATACTGTCCCTGCTGGACTGAAATCAAGTCGCGGGGAAAGTTTTGGGTAATTGCTTCGTGTATAGCGATCGCCCGATCAATTGCTCCCTCTGCCCAAGCCGCGATCGCCTGCACATATAACTGCTCTCGTGTGGTTATCTTGACTAATTGCTGTTGAGCCGCTTGGAGATGCGGTTTAGCTTGCTGCCAAGCTTGAGTATTTTCTTGAGACAGGAAATAAGCTGCTGCGTAGGCATGAATCATGGCGCAGTTTGGATCAGCCGCAATTCCTTCAAGAATTACAGCTTCCGCATCTTTACCATAGCTGAGGGCTTGATCGATAAAGCTATTGATTGCTGCGATCGCTGCTGATGATTCTGTTGTAACTTCAAGCCCTTGAGCGTCTTTTAGCATAGTTCTTTCCTGGATCAGAATTGACAGTTGAGGTTAAACGCTTGTAACCCGATAAATCTGGGATTTTAAAACTACACTAAGTCACTCGGAATAGTGTAGTTTATGCTCCTGAGTATGTCATAGCTAATGTGGAAATGGCAAGAAAAATTTCCAGACTGAATTATCTAACTGTTAAGAGGCATTTTTCAAAAATCAGTCTCTAGGTAGAGCAATAAAGTAACCCTCATGCACAATTAGCCAGATGGAAGAGGAGTTAGAGATTTTTAAGCTGAGTTTAGTCAGTTAGAAGCCTATGGAGTAGGGACAAGGGGACTGGGGACTAAGTATCTTTACTCAGCACTGATAACTCAACACAGCAGCTAGAACTATGCCAGAAGCAACTATAAATAAACTAGTTGATGTAGTACGTAAATCTGCATCCCGATTGACGGGTACAACCGCAGACTACGATCCATTGATGAACTTAATTGGCAATGCCCGCTTCGTTCTGATTGGCGAAGCCTCTCATGGCACTCATGAATTTTACGAGCAACGGGCTGAGATTACCAAACGGTTGATTCAAGAGAAAGGCTTTACAGCGGTAGCGGTTGAGGCAGACTGGCCTGATGCTTACCGCGTTAATCGCTACGTGCGCGGTGTTAGCGACGATCCAACTCTTGCGGAAGCACTCTCTGATTTCCGACGCTTTCCTGCCTGGATGTGGCGTAATACCGACGTATTAAAATTTATCAATTGGTTACGCGAATATAATGCTGCTCTACCCGAAAATGCCATCAAAGTTGGCTTTTATGGATTAGACCTCTACAGTATGCACGCCTCAATAACAGAAGTGCTTAACTATCTTGAGCGAGTTGACCCCGAAGCTGCCCAGCGTGCCCGTTATCGCTACTCATGCTTTGAGCATTTTAGCGAAGATAGCCAGCACTATGGCTATGCTGCCAGTTTTGGGCTGACTGAATCTTGTGAGCAAGAAGTAGTCAATCAGCTGCGGGAACTGCAACACCGTGCTATTGAATACACGCTTAATCATAATCCTGTAGCGGCAGATGAATTGTTTTATGCCGAGCAGAATGCTCGATTAGTGAAGAATGCTGAGGTGTACTATCGCTCAATGTTTCAAGAACGGGTGTCATCATGGAACATTCGCGATCGCCACATGGCAGAAACTCTAAATCAGCTGACTGCCCATCTAGATCAGCAAGGACAACCGACCAAAGTTGTTGTTTGGGAACACAATTCCCATTTAGGAGATGCACGAGCAACGGATATGGGCAGAGAAGGCGAAATAAATGTTGGTCAATTAGTGCGTGAACAGTATGGTAGTGAAGCAATCTTAATAGGCTTTAGCACCTATACAGGTACAGTTACGGCGGCTTCTAATTGGGGTGATACTGCCGAACTAAAGCTAGTTCGCCCCGCCTTGCCAAATAGTTACGAAGCTCTATTTCATGAAACGGGAATACCGCAGTTTTTGCTACAGCTACGAGATAATCCAGCAATTGCGGGATTGGAAAAACGACGATTAGAAAGAGCGATCGGCGTAATTTATCGACCAGACACTGAACGTAGCAGTCACTACTTTTATGCCTGTCTTCCTGAACAATTTGATGCGGTCATCCATATAGATGATACAAGAGGAGTACAACCTTTAGACCGCACTCCCGAATCGGAGATCAGTGACCCACCAGAGACATTTCCCTTTGCTGTTTGAATCCATCACCAGAAGCATCACTGATGATAGGTAAATTGCAATATGCCAACGCCAACAGACTTCAAAGACTATTACACGATTCTGGGAGTTGATAAAAAGGCCACGCCAGAAGAAATCAAACGGGCATACCGCAAACTTGCCCGTAAGTATCATCCTGATTTAAATCCTGGAGATCAACAGGCAGAAGCACGTTTTAAAGAAATTAATGAAGCCAACGAGGTACTGTCTGACCCAGAAAAGCGGCAGAAGTATGATCAGTTTGGACAATATTGGAATCAGGTAAATCAGGGTGGCGCACCTCCACCTAGAGGCGCAGGTGTTGGAGTTGGAGGAGTTGATTTTGACCAATACACTGACTTTGACTCATTCATCAATGACTTGCTTGGTCGCTTTGGTGGCGCAGATGGAAGTGGGCGCAGAACTTACACCTATCGCACGTCTACAGGACAACCGAGTGGATTTACCAGTCCGCCTCCTGCTGATACAGAAGCTGCGATCGCCCTGACATTTCCAGAAGCGTTTCATGGTACACAAAAACGGCTGCAACTGGATGATGAAACAATTAATGTTCGGATTCCACCAGGTGCTAGACCAGGAAGCCGAGTTCGGATTAAAGGAAAAGGTCGTCCTAGCCCATTTTCCCAACAACGCGGAGACTTGTACTTAACAATTGAAGTTCTACCGCATCCATTCTTTCAGTTTGAAGGCGATAACATTACTTGTGAAGTGCCAATTCGCCCAGATGAAGCCGTATTGGGCGCTCAAATCGACGTACCTACTCCTGATGGCAACATTACCATGAAAGTGCCGCCAGGAGTGCGTTCTGGGCAATCCCTCAGATTACGCGGCAAAGGCTGGAAACTGCCCCAGGATAAACGAACTGACCTGATAGTGAAACTCCAGATTGTGCCCCCCAAGGATCTCAGCCCCATTGAACGCGAAGCTTACGAAACCATCCAGGCACACAGCAACTTTAACCCGCGCACTCAATTGCAGGAGGTAAAATTATGACTCAGTTTAGCCTCTCCCAGACAGTTGTTTCTCAAGAGGGAGAACCACTTTATTCCTATGAATATGCAGCAATGGTGACAGAAACATCCACAGTAGTGGTGGAACGCTTTGCCCAGTTGGGATTAATTGAACCCATTGGAGAAATGCTGCACCAGCGCGACATTACACGTATTGCTCAAATTTTACGTTTGCGTCACGATCTAGGATTAAATTTAGTAGGAGCCGCAATGGTTTTAGATATGGCTCAGGAGATCGCGCAGTTACGTGCCCAAATTAAGGCATATCAGTCAATGAAAGATGAGAACACTTAGCTACCAGGATAATTGCCCATTTTCACCAAAATGAGATGGTGAGATGTCACTTTTTCACTAAAATATATGCTTTAGCATAATCAGGCATTTTGCTGACCTGCTGCCCAAAAGCTTTTTGATTTTGAAAAATTCCTGCCAAAAAATCAAGTTGATAAAGGTTAGGTAGAAATGCTCCGCCTGTATCAGCAATAATGCCCATTTGCAGCCGTTTACGTCCACCTTGATTATGCTCAAGGACAATCACTTTACCTAAGCCAATATTTAAAACATCTCCAGCAAAAGTTACTCCTGGTTTGATAGAAATTTTTGCATCTATCTTGTATCCATAACCTTTGATGGCATCAACTTTTCTAAAATACCAGTAACGCTTTTGGGCTGTTGCTTTTAATCCCCGAACATAGGGTATTCCATTATTTCTGTCTACATTAAAAACTCCTTGGGAACCATCTGTAAAATTAACTATTATTGTTCCCTGCATGAGTGCTTCTTCTAACCCATTTCGGGTTAAATATGCAAGAGGTTCAACTTTACCAAATTCTTTACCGCCTGGCTCATAAATCCCTGATAAAACATCCTGCTTTGTATACTTAGTGTAAAATTTATTCTCTAAATTATCTTTTAAGCTATAAATTGGCGTGTTAAAAGTAGAGGTTTTTTTCCGTGAACCTGGATGAATGAAAACAGCGTATTTTGTTATTCTTAACTGTTCTTGCTTGGTGTTTGTTGGGTTATATGCAGACCATTTAATTACTCTAAAATTAGCATTAATAAAATTAGGATCTTGTAAACGAGTAGTTCGATTATTGGCAATATCCTCCTTTAAAACAGCAATCATGAAATCTAAAGTTTTGGTAACATCGTCTACGGTAACTCCTTGAGTACCAAGTATCCCTGTACGTAAAATATCGGGGTCTTGGGAAGCGTAGTCTTGAAAATATTTTCTAGTATTGATAAAAACAGTAAGTAAATCTGCTTGATTGAAATTAACTTTTGTAGTTGGCAGTTTAACTGGAGTAAAAACATTATTACTATTAACGCTAAACTTATAGGTTTTTAGTTCATCAATAACTTTATAACTCGTAGAGGCTAATGTTAGATTATGCCCAGGTGGATGAAAATTTTGCCTGTCAAATCTTTGTTTAACATCAAAAAGATTTTGCAAACTTGTGGAAACTATATGAGCAGACTTAATTAATGTCAGGGGTGATGGTGACTGGGGTAGGTTTTGTTCCTGTTGATTAAAAGATATATTTTGCGTAGTTTGATGCGTAGTTTGGGATTGTTGATGTAGCTGTTTATTCTTTGAAACATTATCTAAACGGATATAAGCGAAACCGCTCATTAATAAAGTAGCAAATCCTACTGCGAATCGAAATTTTTGGTTAAATATTATACTCATAAATTAAAAAAGAATTTTTAATACTTAGTATTTAAAAATCAACAATAGAATTGATGGTACTCAGTGCTGGTGAAATAAAACTAAAGAAAGTACTTAAATATAATATAATTATAGGTTCCAAAAGTTACTATATTTTTGCAAAAATCAGGTACGTGCTAATGAGTTTGTGTTCTGTGGATAATTAAGACACAAAAAAGTTAATAAGGATATTTTACCAAGCGATATCCAAAAGTTTACTACAAGGCTAATTTATAAAAAAGCCAGAAAATCAGGTCTCTGGCTTAATAGCTAGAGACAAAAGAGTAATTACACAGGTAAAAACCTAAATTCTTCCTACTAACGAGTTTGCACTCCCAGCCTGGATTTCATAATAAAGCAGCGGGCGTTCGCTGACGATTGCCCTCCGACATCGAGACATATTTAAAGCTTCAAGTACTCGAATCGAAGCTTTGTTAGGCTCGTTAACATCTGCGACCACTCTTGCCAATCCAAGCACATCAAATACATAACGAAGTACAGACAATGCAGCTTCCGTAGCATAGCCGCGTCCCCAAAGTTGAGGTCGTGTGCCAAAAATAAGACTTGGTGATTCCTGTGAGGAATGAAGCAGACCTGCAAACCCCGCTATCTGATCAGTATGATGTTCAAAAAAGAGCCAAAGCCCATAGCCATAATTTGTGAAACTCTCCAGGCTGGCTTCGATAAATGATTGCGCCTCCTCTAGGGAGATTTGACGATCATCAAAGAGAAATCGTCGTATGTCAGCCTCAGTCCATAGCTGGTGTAAGGAGTCGAGATCGTCAATCTGGCATGGACGCAGGCTCAAACGTTGGGTATGTAACAAATGCGTCATTGTGAGATGCCTTATCTTACGATGTCTAAACACAGAACTAATTTAGCACTGAGTACAGCCCACTAGAAATTAGGTGCAGAATTCGCTTTTTGGATGAATTGTGTCCAGGGTTATCACTATTGCTGTTCTCCCTTTGACTACCTCAACAGTAGAGTCTAGCCATCAGCCAAAATCAATCCATGCGATCGCTCTCACACCAAACTCGCACAAATAGCCTCCGGGTTGCGTTCCAGGGAATCAGCATGATGGCTGCTACGCCAGACAAGTATAAAATTTGCTTTTACGCTGCGCCACGTTCATCAGCATCAGGTGTAGCGAATGCTTCGACGCGGGACACGATAATAAGTGATAGAGGATGCTGCGTTATTGGATCAAGTGGTTCGATGCATTGGCATACCTGAAGCCTTGCTTGGTTACAGACCGTCAGCCATGAATTCAGTGTCCGAAAATACCAGGGCATCGGCTCCCACGTATCATTGCCAAAATTCATGAAGCTTTCGGTTCGCCATCCATCTGTGTACGCTTGATCGCCACACGCACTCCATGGGTGAACTGTCTGCACAACCAGGTGTCCATTAGAGGATAAGACTGTACCGAGGACAGCCAACAGTGGCACAATGGTTTCGCCCAACAGTGAGAAATTACACACAACAAGATCATACGGCCCATCTAACTGGCTTGGCTCCTTAATAATCGCCTCATACGTAAGGGTGCAAAACCTGCCACTTCCTGCCGCTTGAGCGTGTTGAACTAAGGCAGGGCTTCCATCCACCCCGAAGGTTTCGATGCCTTGTGCAACTAATGCGCGTGTCAGCCAACCTTCGCCACAGCCAACATCTAACACACGGCGAGGTCGCAGTGCCATCAAAACTTCCAAGATGGCAGCATCAGTTGCAACACGACGGCTGGGTATGAGTCCATCACGGACTGCCTTCGTCCATGCGTTGGCGTTCTTATTCCAACTTGAATGCAAGCGGTGTTCCAAATCTGCTTGGGGCATGAAAGCTTCCTCCGAGTTGTATAAATTATATCTGCGGGATGATTTATCTCACGCAGAGGAGCCACTGCGTCGGGCGGCTTTGCCGACTCCCTCATTGGCGTCGCGCAGAGAGTATAAAGAGTTTTAGATTTCAATACATAAAATTTCATCCCTTGATTGAGCAACACCAAGAAAACTTATTCCCTTCGCGCACTTTGCGACAGCAGTGGCTCATGGGGGAAACCCCCAAGACCGCGCTGTCTCGTCTTTGCGGTTCGTTAATTCATCCCTATTTTATGCAACCCCGTTGGATGGCTTCACAATAGCGATCATTATATGGGAACAAATCATCATGAGGTTTATCGACTGTAATAAAACACCGATGCTTGACTAACTCAATTCGCTCTTGAAATTCTAGATCATCACTTTCAGCCTTCTCACACTGTCCTAGACTTAAATCATTTTTGCCGTCAACGTTGTAGTAAATAACGTCATCAATTTTATGATCTCGTCGAAAACTCGTTCGCCACTGAGAATTGCTTCCCCAACCATATGAGAGGTCTTGGCATCGTCGGTTTTTTCTACTGTAAGTCCAGTACAATGTTGATTCCTCTGCAATTAATTTTTTGATGTTCGCTATACCTCCAGTTACACAAGTACCAGCGCGAGAGAACATCATATTTCCAATCATGAGACAATCCCACAACGTACTGGCAACAGTAATCTCTGTGTGTTGCTGCTCATCTTGAATAACCTTAACTATTTCGTGATAAAACGGCGAAAACTCTGTAGGTGTCACTACCTTAAAACCAAGCGATCGCATAAAGTTAAGGTAATTTCTGCTTGTGATTTCTGCTCCTGAAGTATCAATTTCAGTATCCCCACAACGAAGGCGTAAAAGTAACAAATCGTTTACACGGGACAGCGCGTATAACTGCCACAAATCTTCAATTGATGCCTCTGGTATCGGAGAACCGCGTCTTATAGAAAAATTGCTCAACCAAGCTTTGATTGACATTGCATTCGCAGACCACGGATGCAATATATCTGAATAAAGATTAGTTCCTTGATAGCTAAGAATCGAATCAAATAGTTCACGATACGGTACTTGACAGATGTGCATTGCTTATAGAAACAGCCTGCAATGGCCAAAATCAATTCATGCGATCGCATGATCGCACTATGGAAGATAATTTGTAATAAGTTTTACTTATTTTTTTGAGCAGCTAGTTTCTGCTCTTGCTCATCACACCAAGCTGCAATTAACTCTTTAGCAATGCTGCTCATATCCGTTTCTGATTGGACGCACAAGGACTTGAAACGGATCTTTAATTCTTTGCCAATTATTAGTTTGACTGTATCTTCGGGTTTTGCCATCCCATAATTCTGGCATGGCGTAGGAGGAACATTATCACTATTCCCCTACTTGGTTTTGTTAAGTATAATAACAGACGGAGTGGATACTTTTTGCTAGCAGTGTATTACCCTCACCAGAACTCAGAAGCTACTTTCGTAGAGTATCAGCTTAGATGACATCCTTCACTTTCCCCATTAAAGAATCTGTGAATTTACCCCAATCGCTTCGCAGTTCTGAAAAATGCTCACGGGGATTTTCATCCATTGACTCAGCCTTGCCATAAGCAATGATGAGTAGTGTTAGGGCTTCTATTGATCGTCTAGCCGCCTTTGCAGCTTCATCGCTAGATATGCTTTCAGGAGGTGCAGTCGCAATACTCCGAAGTGGTTCCCACATCTCCCGATAGAATCGATGTCGTGTATTAATACGAATAATCACTTGACCATCAATATGCTGAGTATCAATTAATAAATTTCCTGGAAAGTCAACAGACTCCACGATAAATGGCAAATCCTTGATAGACTCGCAATATAGCTGCCGTTCTTTTTGCTTCTCTTCATCTTTACCTGGCAAAGCATCTCTAGCCAAATCTTCAATAATTCTTTCCTTTTGTTTTGGGTCGATTAAAACCTTTACCCGGCTTTTAGGCATTGTCCTATTTGCTTCTTTAGCAGCCTCAAGTAGGGGATAATGTTCACCCTGATGATCATTCGATTTTCGTGAAACTTCACCCCACACTTCATTAATACAGTTGAGTGCTTCTGGAATATATCTAGAGAAGAGGTCACGAAGCTGTCCTTTTAAGTCATCGTATGGCTCTACACCCCTCTTGACATTTCTGACTCCAAAGTAAGCATCAAGCTCCGGCTGAAATGAAACTTCAATACCAATAAATCGGTGAGGGGAAGCAACTCTTTCACCGAAGATTCTAGGTAATGTAGTATAGTTAATTTCGCGGTTCAACCGAACAAAACTAATTGCCCCTTGATTTTCTTCAAGACGTAAATTCCTAGTAAGCTCATCTTTCTTATTTGTTGCGTATTTTTTGCGAATTACTTCGCTGGGGTAAACTGTAATTGTGACCTTGTAAGAAGACTGTCCAATCTCAATGACTTCTCTTGCAATTCTCTTGGCAGGAAAATGTGTTTTAGTTGCTTCAGGTAGTGGAAACTCCGGCTTTTTACGAGTTTTTTCAAAAGATTCTCTTAGAGGAGAATAGTATTCGTAAAGAACTTTATCACCCCATGTCCCCTCCATACGCATCAGAGGATCGTGTGGCAACAAATTTGTACCATCAACACAAATTTTAATACCATCATCTAAAAAGTAGCGAAACATGCGGGATAACTCATACTTGATTTCGGCTTTTAGTGCCCTTGCATCAGGAGCTTTTTTTCCTTCTTCTAAGCGATCTACTTTAGACCAAAGTACAATTGTTCCGCTATCTTGGGGAATAAATGACAGAATATTCTTTGGTAATGGTTCAACATTGGGGGGAGCAATGCCAACAGTTTCACCTTTCTGTTCTTCTTCTAATGCTTCTTCCAAGTCAAAATAGGCATGAGACCAAGGTTCATCCTTATTTGTGCGGCTCCAAACATCAATGCGCTGACCGTAGTTAAGTGCTGCAAGTTTTGCTCCTACGCCATACTTACCAATTGTGTCAGTTTGCATGTATCGAGTGGAAAAACCTACTTGAAGATAGCGTTGTAAGATGTCCAGTTCCATCCCATCACCATCATCAATCATAGTAATGCAGTGAATATGTCTCTTCCCAGACCTAGCCTGAGACTCTTCAAAATGCAGAGTAATATTATTTGCATTAGCTTCTAAGCTATTGTCGATGACTTCACCAAGAGCAGCAGGTAAACTATAACCAGAGTCGCGTAGAGACTGTAAAGCGTGTCCTGTTAGGACAATGGGGAGTTTTTCAGTCGATACTAATTTTGTAGAAGTTGCTTGGCGTACCATAGGTTTGTTGTAATTTACTCAAAGTAATTAAGCAGCGCGTTTTCGTAACAACGGTTTGAAGGTAAATGTCCTTATGAGATATCAAGCAGGCTCCTGAGAGTCTAAGTATATCTGCACAATTTGGCGTACTTTTTGACGTAACCTATTGGCAGTGCGTTGCGAGACACCACAGGCTAATGCTGTAGCAGCAACACTCTTGCCGTTAATCATGTCCTCGAAGCATTTGCTCATATTCTTGCCAGATGCAGCAATCACCATGCTTAGTTGTGCCTCTAGATCGGAAGAAGCATAGAGTTTTACTTCTTCGTTCCAAGTGGGTGTAAGTAAAGCTACTTTCCGGCATAGCCGACGCTGCCGAATCTTTGTCCTTTGAATGCTGAACTTTGCATTCCTTATGATGTCGTAGCGAAAAAACTTTAAGTTTTCTTCCTGGCTTTTAGAATTAATGGCGAGTGAAACTGCGTGTTCAAGAATCTCCGCTTCAGGTGAACCAGGGTTTAGCGTCTTAAGACGCTGCTGCATTTCAAGCACAGCACGCCAGCGAGTGTTGAGCGCTCTTGTCATAATATTTGTATGCTTTCCGTACTCAGCCGCCTCTATACCGAGTGCAGCTTTGTGTGTTCATCTTATACGGCACCATAATGTAGCGCAATATGCCAAAATTCCTGCATTCCTGACTAAAAGCCCTTTTAAATGCCAACAATGTGCCGTGGCTAATGGCTAAGGACGTTAAAGCAATAATTTATACTCATATTTTTAACCATAGTCGTCGTGGTGTTTGCAGTAATCAGAATCAACAAACTAATCAACTAAAAATTAGCTATCTTGCCATCAGCCTGTTCATCAAGGCTGTTATTGCTAGCTCATAGACCTAATCATGGCAGGCGCGATCGCACTCTAAAGTATTTCTGTAATATTGTTGTTTGTATCACAACCCTAACCAACTTCGTAGGGATTGCTCTAACTGCTCGGCATCAATATCAGCCAATTTACCAATCGTCACTACGACCAAACTCTCATGCACAGTATACAGTCCTCGCTTGACTGCTGTAGCCACATTTAGTCCTGCTACTTTCCATTCAGATAAAACAAACTCACCATTAAGTAACGATGTGGTTTTGCTTGTTAACGGCGTGATCATGATGTCTTGCGATGGGTGTGACGCACTTACGACAACTGCGGGTCTTACTTTTGAACGGGACAAGTCTGAAAAGGGGTATTGAACTAAGATAATGTCATTTTTGGAGTAGCTGGGCATAGACATCATCCTCAGTGTTGTCCCAAACCGCATCAAGAGATGATTGACTTGCTTGCAGCCAAAACTCGGCTTCATCATCAGGAAGCAGTGTTACTAATACTCTTGTGCCTTCAGGTAGCTCTACTGACTCCAGCAGTTCTATTTTTCCTTGTCGAACAGTAGCCCAAAGTGTTTTTAGCATATTTCTTGTTGACGATCTTGTTATAGCTAGTTCATAAATCCAATTACGACAGGCGCGATCGCTGCAATTTCATCGCTTTGCTAGATGTTGCTCACCCACTCTAACGACGGCTTGCGCTGCGATTTTACACAATCCTGTAAGTAAAGATTGATCAGGCTCTGATAGGAAATGCCGGTTTCTTCAGCTAGGGCTTTGAAATAATCAACGACATCCTCCTCAAGCCGAATTGTCACCTGCTTCTTCAGCTTCTTAATGTATGGATTTTTAACAGACTGGGAGAAATCGTACTCTTCTTTCATAAGGAAAAACTTTGATATTGCTGACGCTCTTTTTTAGTAGCTTTTCGAGCCGAGATGATGCGGATAGCTTCCTCACTTTCCTGATACAGATGGCACACCAATAGTAAACGCAGTGAATCACTCATACCCAAAAGTATGTAGCGATCCTCTTCCATAGAATGCTCAGGGTCATAGAGCAAGCGGGCATTTTCATCATAAAAGGCACTTTCTGCCTCCTCGAACGATACACCATGCTTTTGCTCATTAGATCTAGCCTTGCGTTCATCTCACTCGAATATCAATTGACTCATAATTACACTGTATTTACAATGTATATGATCAGCAAGTTAAGTGGGCTAGGAAATAGAAGTTTCTCAATACCCACTCCAAGCTCAACTTTAATCTGTGAGTAAGCAAGTCTCTGGAGATGCTTATGGTAGACGCGATCGCTCTCTAGATAATTTAAACTCAAGGTGAGACCGATCATTTGCAGCTTGTGTTATGTCATCAACTTTAGATTCTTTACCACCTGCTCTTGCTAAAATTGTCCAGCGCTTCCAAAGGGCTTCTGAGCCTAAGCGACGCTACGAACAACTCATCTGGTACGCTCAGAAGCTGAAAGAATTTCCAGAAGCTAACAAGATACCAGAAAATAAAGTTCCGGGTTGCGTTTCTCAGGTTTATGTGACAGCAACGCTCGATGATGATCATGTTGTGTATCAAGGCGATTCTGATTCCCAATTAACCAAGGGTTTATTAGCACTGTTGGTTGAAGGGTTAAATGGGTTAACTCCCACAGAAATTGTCCAACTGACACCAGATTTTATTCAGGAAACTGGTTTAAACGTCAGCCTGACTCCTTCCCGCGCCAATGGCTTTTATAACATTTTTAAAACCATGCAAAAAAAGGCGTTGGAATGTAAGTTAGAACAATAGTAATGAGTATTGAGTAAAAACTCATGTCTACCAATTTGTTATCAACTAATGATGCTGTTGGATTTGGTGGAGTAGTTCAAGAATTTCTCTGGAATTGGGAAAATCAATCATTGCGAGTGGTTTACGAAACCCTTGGCCAAGGTTCACCACTATTGCTACTACCATCTTTCAGCAGCGTTTCTACACGCGAAGAAATGGGTGAACTTGCTAGATTACTAGCCCCGCATTTTCAAGTTGTAGCTGTAGATTGGCCGGGTTTTGGTGAATCTTCTCGACTCAGTTTAGATTACCGTCCAGAGTTATATCAGCAATTCCTAGAAGATTTCGTCAAATCTGTCTTTAATACAGCAATTACTGTCTTAGCCGCTGGTCATGCTGCTAGTTATGTGTTGAAGTTAGCTGTAAAACAGCCTGCTGCTTTTGCAAAAATTGTCTTAGTGGCTCCCACTTGGCGCGGCCCTTTGCCCACAATGGGGGCAAATCCCCAAGTAGCGGGTATGGTCAGAGGATTGGTGCGATCGCCTATTGTTGGTCAAATTCTCTACAAGCTCAACACTCTGCCATCTTTCTTAACTTTTATGTACCGCCGCCACGTTTTTGTAGACGCGGCTAGATTGACACCCAGTTTCATCGAGAAGAAGTGGCAAACAACTCAAAAACCAGGAGCGCGATATGCTTCGGCTGCCTTTGTGACTGGTAATATCGATGCTGTACACGAGCAATCTGACTTTCTAGCATTAGTGCAATCGCTTTCTGTGCCATTGATGATAGTAATTGCAGAATCTTGTCCGCCCAAATCAAAAGCAGAAATGCAGGCTATGGCGGCCTTACCAGGAGTAAGCAGCGTTGTGCTTCCTGGTTCTTTGGGACTGCATGAGGAATATCCAGCCGCCGTTTTAGAAGCCGTGCTGCCTTTTTTAAAGGCGCTATCATAGGCAGATAATGATTATCACTACAGTTGCTTTGAGATTATGATCTCTGCGGAAACCTCGAATTCTGTACCTGTAACCGTTCTGACTGGCTATCTCGGTGCAGGTAAGACGACCTTATTAAATCACATCCTCACCTACGAACACGGCAAAAAAGTTGCTGTCATCGTTAATGAATTTGGGGAAGTGGGCATTGATAATCAACTGGTTATTGATGCAGATGAAGAAATTTTTGAGATGAATAATGGCTGTATCTGTTGTACAGTACGCGGTGACTTGATTCGCATCATCGGCAACTTGATGAAGCGCCGCGATAAGTTTGATCATCTAGTGATTGAAACTACTGGTTTAGCTGACCCTGCGCCAGTGATTCAAACATTCTTTGTCGATGAAGATATGCAAAACCAACTGTCGTTAGATGCAGTGGTAACAGTTGTAGATGCCAAGCATATCTGGCAGCATTGGGAGGCGGATGAAGCCCAAGAACAGATTGCTTTTGCCGATGTAATTTTATTAAATAAAACTGATTTAGTAGCACCAGATGTATTAGAAGAATTAGAAAAGCGGATTCGGGGGATGAATGCTTTAGCGAAAATCTACCGTACCC
Organism: Mojavia sp.; assembly: GCF_059505145.1. NCBI lineage: Bacteria > Bacillati > Cyanobacteriota > Cyanophyceae > Nostocales > Nostocaceae > Mojavia > Mojavia sp. The sequence continues at coordinate 17,955 of NZ_JCACKA010000018.1, read as the reverse complement.
GCAACTCAGAATTATCAATGGATGCGCTGTTGGGTGTGCAAGCCTTTGACCTAAATCGCGCTTTGGAAATTGACCCAAATTTCTTAGGTGAAGATGCCCACGTACATGATGAAACTGTCTATTCTGTAGCTTTGGTAGAAAAAGGTGCAATTGATGGACAAAAATTAAACAATTGGATGACTGAGTTACTACGTACCCAAGGGCCAGATATTTTCCGAATGAAAGGCATTTTGAATATTGCTGGGGAAGATAATCGTTTTGTATTCCAAGGTGTGCATATGATATTTGATGGCAGACCCGATCGCCCCTGGAAACCCAACGAAACCCGTAAAAACGAACTAGTCTTCATCGGTCGCAATCTGAATGAAGCCAAACTTAAACAAGATTTTCTCGCCTGTCTAGTTTAAATGTGATTGGGCATTGGATAAAGAAGACAAGGAGCATGGGGGATGGGGGGACAAGAAGCAAGAGTTAATCATGGTTCTTTCCCCTTGTCACCTTGTCTCCTTGTCACCTTGTCTCCCCTGCTAATATCTCCCTGCACAAGCTGCTTTTTCCTAGTCCCCAGCCCCTCTTCACCCATATAACTATGAGTTCTATAACCAGCCAATCCAAGATATTTGAAGAACACTTTTCAGTGTTGCTTGCAGATTATGTAACTGCGATCGCTTGGTCGCCTGATGGTACAACCCTAGCAGCAACTTCCGCCGCCGGGGAAGTAGTGCTGTGGAATAATGACGACTTAGCAATTTTGCAGACTGGTAATGGTAAATCAGTTGATTGCATCGCTTATTCCCCGGATGGGAAATTTTTAGCGATTGGGGGACAGGATGGACAGGTAAAAATTTGGCGCGAAACTGAATTAATTGCCACTTTGGAAAATGCCCCTGCATGGGTTGACAAGCTAGCTTGGAGTCACACCAGTAACCAACTGGCTTTTAGCTTGGGGCGTTATGTCCAAGTTTGGGATGCTGATACTAACGAGATTGCCATCACGTTGAATTTTGACAACTCATCTGTATTAGGTATTGATTGGCGCAGGGATGGACAGTACTTAGCTATAAGCGGTTATCAAGGAGTCAAGATTTGGCACACTCAAGACTGGGATGATGAACCATACATCCTATCTATGCCTAGTGTTAGTGTCGCTATGGCTTGGTCGCCTGATGGTAAATTCCTGGCTTCTGGCAACATGGATCGCAGCGTTACCGTTTTGGAGTGGGAAAACCCCGACCCTTGGGTAATGCGTGGCTTTCCTGGTAAGATTCGTCACTTAGCATGGTCAGAAGCTACTACCCAATTGGGTGCGCCGCTTTTGGCATCCTCTAGCGTTGAAGGCATTGTAGTTTGGCAAAAGTTGGAGGATGATTCTTTGGGTTGGGAAGCGCGAGTATTAACTAATCATGTTGGTGTGATATCTGCGATCGCCTTTGCACCCCAAAGTTTTCTACTCGCTTCTGCTGCTGCTGATGGCTGGCTATGCTTATGGGACGAGGCACAGGAAGTTAGTCAAATTCTCACAGGTGTATCAGCAGGAGTTTCGTGTTTAGCTTGGCATCCCCAAAGTCAACTACTTGCCGCAGGTGGCGAACAAGGAGAATTGCTCGTTTGGTCAAAGGTTTCTTGAGATCAATGATTGAAACATCAGGTTATATGTGAATATACTTTTTTAATTGAAGTAATTACATATAAGCCTTTCCATAAATAGCCACTACTTTCGTTTTAAAGTTGCTTTTTATGCAATATCTACTTACGTAGCTAGATTCAAATCTGTAACCCAATCTGGGCACTAATTAAAAATTTAACAGTCTTTAGCCTCAGTAATCGCTGTTGAACGTAGCCAATTTATTGGCTATGCTGTATCAGCAGCAGTCTGTATGTATGAATTATGAACATAGCCAAACTGATTTTGCTTGCTTGTCCTCTACTTCTGACATCTGTGTTGCTGATAGCTAATCCAGCACAGGCATCTGGGATGAAATCTGCATCGGCTACACAATTTATGAATGTAGCATCTGTATTACCAATTCCCGATTTAGTAACCCCCCAGGTGGCTCCACAATCCAATCCGATTATTGATCAAGTTGGTTGCAATTGCGCTAACTGTGTTCAGTCTAAATTTCAGATGTTGCAAGGTAAGCTACCATCTGTCGGTTTTTAATAAAGTTGAAATTATTAGTTATCAGGGCACAGCAATGAATGTTGTGCTTTTATTATTTCAAAGTGTTACGAACGCTTCAAATATTAAATATTTTAGATTCCGCAAAATATTGTTGTTAATGATATGCCATTTCTAGCCTAGTTAATATATCTTGGGTAAGACGAAACAGCAGCGCCTATAGAAAAATCCGCAAACAACTCACCAGAAGCTAATCTCCGGGCATCCACACGTCATTTAGCTGCCGCTACAATTTTTTAAGATTTATGACTAGCTCCGCGCCACCACCCCGTATTAGTAATCAGCGCTATCATCACCATATTCCACACCTTAAGTTAATTATCTTTATCAATTTGCGGCTTGATGCAGACACATAAGGAAAGTGGGGTAATTAACGCTTTAGCAACTTAGTAAAACAAGCGTACTAAATACAGCTTACTGGCTACGAACCCTTGCATTGCTTTCTAGATCGTACTCTTGCCAGTAATCCTAGGATTAGTTACTCTAACATCTGCCAGCTTATAAGGCGTTAACAGATCAGTTTTGAACTTCTAAGATTTCACTGATTAACTAAATGATAATGATTATCTTTATTATAAAATCAGTCGGAGTGAATGATGCTAAAAAAATTATCAACAATTAATTCTTTACGTGCTGCTTTTGTTGCCCTGGCTATTGGATTGGTTGGCTGTGGAAACCAAGCTACAAGCACCTCATTAACTCAAACTGCTAGAGTTAACGAGAATTTGCCTCAAGTTGTAGCAACGACAAGTGTGTTGTGTGACTTAACTCAACAGGTTGCTAAAAATACTATTAACCTTACCTGCTTGATTCCCCCTGGTACAGACCCTCACATTTACCAGCCAAAGCCTGAAGATCGCCAAGCTCTTGAACAAGCTAATCTCATTCTCTACAATGGCTATAACTTAGAGCCTAGGTTAATTCAAATCATTAAAGCAATTAAAAGTCCTGCGCCTAAAATTGCTGTTGGGCAACTTGCGGTTCCAAAACCACAGAAGTTTCGGGAAGACGGCAACATAGTAACTGACCCTCATATTTGGCATGATGCGAAGAATGCTATCAGAATGGTGGAGGTAATTAATAGCAACCTGGGAAAATTAGAACCTAACAATGTAAAAACTTATAGCAGCAACACGAAAAAAATCACTAACGAACTCACTCAAATAGATCGCTGGATAAAATTAAGAATTGCTAGTATTCCTACCAATCACCGCAGATTAGTTACAAACCACAATGCACTCGGTTATTATGCTAAAGCTTACGGTCTTTCTTTAGCTGGTGCTTTAGAAGGACTAAGCACTAAGGCGAATCCGACAACCGCACAAGTGAAGAATTTGGCTAAAAATGTTCAACGGGCTAAGGTAACGAAAATTTTTTCCGAGACGTCAATGAACTCTAAGTTGATTAAGTCTGTAGGCGCAGAGGCGAAAGTGAGAGTTTCAGCAAGAAAACTTTATACCGATGGGATAGGAGAAGTAGGAAGTGAAGGGGAAAACTATCAAAGAATGATGGTTGCCAATACGCGCACAATTGTAGAAGGGTTAGGAGGGACGTACCTAATATTTGAACCGAAAGCTTCCCAATAGTCTCAGCAGGAAAATAGAGGCGATCGCCTACAATCAAAAGATAATTCAACAGCGATCGCTTTGTTACATTATTGAACCTGGCTTCACCATCCCCAAGTACCGGGAGAACCTTTGAATGGCCCAACTATATCACTGGTGATCCAGCCACCGTAAAAGTTACCTGGTTGCGGTTGCACTTTTTCGCCATCGACATAGCAAGCATCCATAATATGGGCGTAAAAAGCTATATGGTCTTTTAAAGATGCAAAGTTAGAGGTGGGATTAGGGTAAAACCAACCAGCATTTTCTACTTCTTTATCGCCGACACGAAGAGTATAATAACCTGCACGTCCTTTCCACTCGCAAAAGCTAGATTGTGGTGTCAAAAACAAGTATTCCATTTTGATATCAGCGGGTGGAATATAGTAAACAGGTGGGTGGCTAGTTTCTAAAACACGCTTGGCATTGTGAGTATCTACAATTTTTACCTCATTGAATATTATCTCAATATGTTTATTTGTTTCCTCAAGGCGCGGAGGGCGTGGATAATCCCAAACTGATTCCTGTCCAGGAGAGGGTTCGATGCGTTGAGGGTAAACCATAGTTACAATTCAAAATTCAAACTTCAAAAATTTCTTGAGACGGATATAATATTAAGTCTTAAATAAAAAGTTCTTTTAAGCTAATTTATCAGAAATAATATTGTTTGTTATTTACAACATTATCATAGATAAGCTGTTGTACACTTTTGATGCACAACAGCGCCAGAGCAATAAAAAGAAAGGAGAATTGAGGATGAATTTAACAAGTTATCTTGTTTGTTCATAAACTCATTAATTCAAACCCATCTACAGATATATTGCTTAACGGACTTGTTTAAGGCTTTCAACTTGCTTGGTAAATAACTCGGTGAACAGACTTATCACTGACCTTTCTTCACGAACTTTAATATTGGCGCTGATCGACATCCCCGACTGCAACGAGATTTTTTTATCTTTTATCGGTAGGTACTGTTGATTCAATTTAACTTGCGCTGGAAAGCGATAAAACTGATGTGTTTGATCAGGGGGTAAAGCATCAGAACCGATTTCGGTAAGTTCTCCTTTGATATCACCAAACTCGCTGAAAGGAAAAGAATCAATCCTGACATCAACCTTCATACCTTTGCGGACGAAACCGATATCTTTGTTAGTAATAAAAACCTCAGCGATGAATTTATCATTAGGAACAATTTGTAGAAGTTTTTGGGTGGGATTAGCCACATAACCGGGATTTTTCGCTTGTAAATCAAAAACGGTTCCTGCAACTGGAGCGCGAAGTTCTTGATATTTAACATTCATCTGAGTTTGCGAAATTTTGCTATTGACATCTGCCAAACGCTGTTCGTTCTCTAGTAAAATTTTCGTGAATTGACTATCAATGTCAGCAATTCGTTGTTTTGTTTCAGATATTTTTTCTAAAATGCCTTTATCTGAAACAGCTACAGTATTGGTTAATTGCTGTCGTCCTCTTTCAATATCGAACTGGAGACGTTTTTCTTCTTCAGATAATTGGGCTACTTCTGCGCTGAGGTTTTGTACTTGTTGTTGCTGGTTGAGATACTGAAGCTGAGAAATGCCCCCTTCTTCTGCTAATATCTTGATTTTATCTAAAATTTTCTGCTGGATAGCTAAACTTGCTTGAGTATCCTGCCTTTTGACTTGAGTTTGAACAAGTTGTTTTTTAATTTTTTCTACTTCTAACTGCGCCGCAGCAGAGCGGGAATCTAATTCTCTTTTAGCAACTGCTATACGTTGGCGCTCATCACTTCCCAGTCCCGTTTCTGTGCCAAAATTTTTTAATTGAGTCCGCAACAATTCATTTTCTGCAACTAACGCCGCCCGACTTTTTAATAGAAAAGCAGCTTCTTGTGGTAAGTTACCGCGCAAAAACTCAAGCTCAGATGCTGTTGCGGAACTTGCACCCATCAATCGGCGATAAAGTTGATTCTCTTGAATGATTGCAGCACGAATCTTGTTTAAAGAATTTAATTCTGCACGGGTGGCGACGGAATCAAAAGTCAGTAGTAAATCTCCAGGTTTTACCGCTTGCCCATCTTTAACATACACTGCTTTTACCACCCCAGTCACAGGAGCTTGAACTTCTTTAACTGTTCCTTCCGGCTTTAATTGTCCTGCTGCTGGGACTACTTGCTCGATTTTGGCAAAATAAGCCCAAGCAATGCCAAAACAGGCTAATCCCATTAGGGATAGCATGATTGTGCGTGACCAAACTGGAGATTGGCGGAGTACAACAGATTGCTCGAAGTTAACCTCTTTGTAGTTTCTTAAAGGCTCTTTAGGAGTTTTTGCTGGAGTTGTCAGTACCCGTGAATCTGATTCTCCTGCATGATTATGCTTACCGTTAGTATTACTTCCGTTGAGGTTATTTCCATTTAGTTGAGTCATAAGAATTTTAGTTTTTAGATTGGTAATTGTTATTGAGTTATCAGTTATTAACTTGTGTGTTGATAACTGATAACTGATTAATTACAAGTTTACTTCTTGCTGCTGATAAAGGTAGTAATAATGACCTTTAGCCGCCATTAACTCTTGATGGGTTCCTTGTTCTGTAATTCTGCCGTTATCCATAACGACAATTGTGTCTGCATGACTAACTGTACTGAGGCGGTGGGTAATAAAAAATACTGTGCTACCTTGGAATCCGCGAGCCAAATTGAGACAAACTTGCCGCTCTGTAGGATAATCGAGAGCGCTAGTTGCTTCGTCTAAAACTAATAATTTTGGTCGTTGTAAAACAGAACGGGCGATCGCAATTCTTTGTCTTTGTCCACCAGAAAGTGCTGCACCCCGTTCGCCGACGCGCGTATTGTAACCGTTAGGCAGGCTCATGATAAATTCGTGGGCGACTGCAATGCGAGCTGCTTCGATAATTTCTTCGGTTGAGGCTTCAGGATTAGTCAGAGCAATATTTTCCTGAACCGAGCCATCAAATAACAACGGATCTTGTGGAACTACACCCATCTGTCGCCGTAGTGAATAAAGTTCCACTTTGGAAATATCGTAACCATCAACTAAAATTCTGCCGGACTCTGTTTCGTAAAGCCTGAGCAGTAATTTCATCATCGTACTTTTGCCAGACCCGCTTTGTCCGACAATACCAATAAATTTACCAGCAGCCACCTCAAGATTGACATTAGAAAGTTGCAGGGGGCCACTTGCTGCAAATCGGAAGGAAACATTTTCATATTTCACTGCACCGACAATTGCAGGTAAAGGAATGTTTTGACGGTTGCTTTCTGCTTCTTCTGGTGTATCGACAATATCGCTTAAACGCTCTAGAGATAAGGCTGTTTCTTGGAAGCTCTGCCAGAGTTGAGCTAAACGTAATATGGGGCTGGTAACGTAACCTGAGATAATTCTAAAAGCGATTAATTCACCTAAGGTTAATTCATTTTGGAGTACTAAATAAGCTCCTACCCACAACACTAGTAAGCTACTGAGCTTGTTAAGAAAGTTGCTAGTAGAATTGGCTAGGGTGGAAGTCACAACTGTTTTAAAACCAGCTGCTACATAACGCGCATAACGCTCTTGCCAGGAAAAGCGCGATCGCAATTCGATATTTTGCGCTTTCACCGTTTGAATCCCGGACATCACCTCAACTAAATAAGATTGAGTTTCGGCGTTACGTTCGGCTTTGCTGCGTAACTGTCTACTAACAGTCGGAGAGGCAATTAAAGTAATGAGGATAAAGACTGGAATCGTTCCTAAGCCAACCAGGGTGAGTTGCCAACTGTAAAACAGCATGACAATGATATAAACCACCGAAAATACTGCATCTAATCCCACTGTTAAAGCAGTACCAGTGAGAAACTGACGGATATTTTCTAATTCGTTGATGCGAGTTGACAATTCGCCTACCGGTCGGCGTTCAAAATAGCGTAGTGGTAGACGTAGTAAGTGGTCGATAATTTCCGACCCCAAACTCATATCAATCCGGTTGGTAGTATCGACAAATAAGTAAGTTCGTAATGTGGTAAGTATTGCTTCAAATATGCCAACCACTAATAGCAATACTCCTAAAACATTTAGGGTGCTAATACTATTTTGAACGATCACTTTGTCGATAATTAGCTGAATCACCAGTGGATTAGCTAACGCTGCCAATTGCACAAAAAAGGAAGCGATAAAGACTTCGATCAATACCCGACGGTGACGTGACAAATAAGGAACAAACCATCGCAACCCAAAGCGCTCTTGGGGTGTTTCTTTGGTGGGAGCGAGCATTAGCACTCTCACCTGAGGTGGCATATTGGTTTCATCAACGTCTAATCGAGCCACCAATTCAGCAGGTTTGCAGCGTACAATTCCTTGAGCAGGTACACCAACAACTACAGCATTTGCATCTGCTTGATATAAAACAGCAAAATTCTCGCCATAACGAATCAATGCTGGTGTAGGAATCCGTGTTATCGAGGTGGCGGGTATATCTACCAGATGAGCCTTGAGTCCGATTAACTCTGATAGGTAGGCACAAAGTTGAAATGATAGAGTACCTTGGCGTTTCATTTGCTCTGTTAAGATGCGGCGCACCACTTCCCGGCGAAACGGGATTTGCAAGTGCTTCGAGAGCATTTGAAAACAGGCAAAGGTTGAATTTAATTCCCCAGTACCGCGAAAGAACGGGTATTTTATGTGTTTTGGTTGACCTTTTTGTGCGCCTGCTGCTGATTGTGGAACTTCTTCTTCAGGTGCATAGGGAATATCGAGCTCGTCTGTGGTGTTGGACTGGCTGTCGGTTGTTACCTGAAGCTGTACCTGATGAGTGTCGAGGAATAACAAGTCTGAGGGGGATAAGCCAATTAGACGTGCAGAATTTGGCCCTTGAACTTCAATTGTTTCGCCATCACTCACTTCTAAGCGCGAACCAGGAGAGAAACTCCTGACTGTACCGCCACTGACAAACCAGATGCGATCGCTATCTAATTGATGAGCCGGGAATCTTCCTGGTAAAAGGTAATTTATCTTCGCCTGTGGTAAAGCTTTTTCTGCCAGTTCTTTGAGATTAGCGCTAGCTAAAGCGTGCTGCTCTAGTTGTAAACCTAAGACATCAAATACTTCGATCACATGAGCGCGGTTCTTGCGGATATTGGCAAAAGCTGGAAATGAAGAAAGCAGACGTAAATATTCAACCGCACTTAAGGTTAAACATACCAGTTCGGTGGAAGCGATCGCTGTCTCACAAGCAACCTGGCGTAAAAAACCAATTTCGCCAAGGATTTCTCCAGGTTGCAACAACTTTAGAGTTATTGGCATTTGCGTCTGGGGGTCATATCCCAACAGGCGCGCTTGTCCCTCATAAATTATTGTTATTCGTTCGGGAATGAGTTCTTTACCGACGATTTTTTGACCTATGCGGTAGCGCCATGCTTGCAGTTGTTGTGAGATCTGAGCATTCTCTTCTGTAGGTAATAGGTCAAACCCTTCCAGGGTGCTAAGAAATTCTTGAAAGGCGTTCTTAATATAAGTCATGCCTAGTTCATGTAATTAGTTTAAATATTATGTCTGGGTAGTTGGTAATTACCAAGTAGTAATTGGCTACTGTGCCATGAGAGGCTTTTCCATGACCTATTACCCATTATCAGGCTTAAAAGTTACTTTGATTGCGAAGTTTTACTTAAAAAAAGTTATCTTTTAATTGACTAATTTGCCAACTCTGCTCAACTATTTGTGCTGTAGCCAACTATTAAAATGTTCATTAAGGAGTGGCAAAACCTCTGCGGCGGCAAGTTTGCGTTCGCCTAATTGTACAAATGCAGTCATATAATGTGTGATCTAAGTTACCGCTGTAATCAGTTGTGTTAAAAAACGAGAATAGCGGTAAAAGGTTTAGAAAAAGTTTTGAGTCGGTTAAAATTGCACTCATTACATCCTCATAAGTAATATGGGATACCAAATATACTTTCAATATGAGTACCCATATACCCATATCACTTATGATAAGCGCTCGCCTATTGCTAACTTTCAATAACACACTTTTCTTACCTAACAGGGAAGACACTATCTCCCTGTTGCCAAAACCGCTTTTTCACAATTTCTCGAAATTCTTCTATATCTGTTAAACAATTTGCGAGCAACTTTTTCAATTGCTGCACTCGCTCGCTAACTCCATAACTAGAGACTTCATAATTAAAGCTGCCGGAGAATAATAAAGCTGGCAGTGGTACTTTATCAGCTTGTTGAAATTCAACTGAACTTAAATTTAGAACTAATGGACAGCGTTCTAATTGATACAAAAAGTTAACAGCTGCCTGTACGGGAGCTAAACCCAAGCTAGACCAAGGCCCAGGCGATAATAATCTACCGACAATAAACTCTTGCCCTATATCTCGCCCATTGGGAAAAACCATAATAATTTTAGGATTCATACTAAATCCTTGGTAGTCAGCATAGGGTAACTTATCAATAAAATTATTTGCTAAATTTAGTATCTGTGGTTGATTTGCATTTTCAGGAGAAACTGTTTCTCTGAAAGATACGCTACGACCTTGAGCAATCAGACTGACTCCATTTTTAAAGACTATTTGAGCCATATTAGAATTGACAATTGGCTGTTGCTGTAATTCCCAATCTAATGGAAATATCCCGCTCATTTTGAGAAAATCTGGTTGGATAATTGTGGGATTAATTTGGTTGCCAACCAGCACTATAGACAATTCTTCAAAACTTCTAGTTTCTGTTACAGGCTCAGAATTTAATTTGGGGTCGAAATTTATCTGCATATTTCTTATTGCTAAATCCAGTAAGTAATTTTAGTAGGTAACTTAATCAAAAACTAGGCAAGTAGACGTAATTAAACGTAAAATCCTAACCTTTGAAAAGCGCTCTGAATGGGTGTTCCCCGGTCTGCAACGGCATTTGCTCTACTTAGTGAGCCACTTCGACGAGCGGGTTTCCACGCCAGTCCACACAACGAGAAAAGCACCGTAAGCGGCTGGCTAAACTTGTGCAAAGTGACGTAAAATTCCAAGGCTGTAATGTATATTCTGGCATCTGCTATCTGTGTCTTACTTATCATCAATCATTCTACCCAAATAAAAAAATTATGTTGAAGATTTGTATTAGTACATCCACAACAATAAATAAGTATAGATTCATACAATTAAAATAGCTTCTACTGAATAAAAAACATAAGAGCTAGCATGAGTTTGCTAAGGAACTGTGGTTATAAAATTTTCGTAGAAGCTTAGATATTGATTTATACTTAAATACCACTTATTACGTATAACAAGCTTGGAAGAGTAAGATACCAGATAATTGCTAAAGTTTATATATTTTAATGTTAAATATACGGAATCCAGAATTACCTTTATCTCTACTTTAAAATACATCCTCACAGTAAATATACTTTTTGATTCAACGGGTAGAATATATTAGTATCATTATTTACCACTAACAAGTATTGTTCACTAATCCATAGCCGTTATATGCCAAAGATGAAAAGTTGCAAACCTCAGTCGCTATAAAAGTTATCAATACCGAATATCCGTAATTTCGCGATCTAATTTTATTTTTTATTAAAAAATCATTAATTCCATGAAGGTGGAAGCTAACCGAATACGGTAAATTGTTCTTGGCTTACGGAACTTCTCCCGCCTTGATGAAGCTGATATGAAGCCAGTAGATATCCATGAAGGTATTGAAAGTACTTTAATGCTGTTGCAGCAACGTTTTATAGCAAATTCAGCGTATCCAGAAATTACCATTAATAAAGAGTATGCTCAACTGCCTTTAGTTACCTGCTATGCTTCGCAATTGAATCAGGTATTTATGAATATTCTCAATAATGCTATTGATGCAGTACACAAGCATAATCAGAAGCGATCGCTCGCAGAAATTGAAAAAAATCCCAGTAAAATTACAATTTGTACCCAACTTCTGAAAAATAATTGGGTAAGAATTTCTATTCAAGACAATGGTACTGGGATACCCCATGAAATTAAGGAACGCATCTTTGATCGATTTTTCACTACTAAACCTGTCGGTGAAGGTACTGTTTTAGGATTATCGATTAGCTATCAAATTTTTGTAGATAAGCACAGAGGCATACTCAAGTATATTTCTGAAGTGGGGAAAGGTACACAATTCTGGATAGATATTCCCATGAGCTAAGAGCTTACAATTCCTACCAAGTTGATGTGGCAGCTGTAGGATAGAGATCCAGTATCAACTTATGATTTTCTATGTCTGCTACACCTATTTTGTCTTCGGTTGACTCTCCTATCTCAGGAAAATTACAATTAGCAATTCCTCCCCTATTAGGTGCTTCGGTTGCCGAGTTAACAGCTTGGGTGCAGCAACATGGGCAGCCTGCTTACAGAGGAAAGCAACTGCATGATTGGATATATCACAAAGGAGTGCGATCGCTAGCTGATATCTCTGTATTTTCAAAACAATGGCGTGCTGAAGTCGCAAACATTCCCATCGGACGCTCAACTATACACCATCGTTCTGTTGCACCGGATGGTACGGTAAAGTATCTGTTACAACTTGCAGATAGGCAAATTATTGAAGCTGTTGGTATCCCCAGCGACAAGCGTTTAACAGTATGCGTCTCAACTCAGGTGGGTTGTCCAATGGCGTGTGATTTCTGCGCCACTGGTAAAGGTGGCTACAAGCGCAACCTGGGAAGGCATGAAATTGTTGATCAGGTGCTGACTGTGCAAGAAGATTTTCAGCAACGAGTTAGCCATGTGGTTTTCATGGGCATGGGCGAGCCATTATTAAATACTGAGAATGTATTAGCAGCACTGAGATCCCTCAATCAAGATGTCGGTATTGGACAGCGATCGCTTACTGTTTCAACTGTTGGGATTCGCGATCGCATCCGTCAGCTAGCACAACACCATTTACAAATCACTCTCGCAGTTAGTCTTCATGCGCCTAACCAAGCACTAAGAGAACAACTCATCCCTAGCGCTCGCCCTTATCCCTTAGAAGAATTGCTGGCTGAATGCCGAGAATATGTGGAAATAACTGGCCGCCGCGTCACTTTTGAATATGTACTTCTGGCTGGTGTCAACGATTTGCCACAACACGCACTCGAATTGGCAAAATGCCTGCGCGGTTTCCAAAGTCATGTCAACTTAATTCCCTACAATCCCATCCAAGAAGTGGACTATAAACGCCCCAATAGCGATCGCATTCAAGCTTTTGTTAAAGTGCTGAAGCAACAACAAATTGCTGTTAGCGTCCGCTATTCTCGTGGTTTAGAAGCTGATGCTGCTTGTGGGCAACTCAGAGCAAATAAAAAATCCTGAGTACTGAGTAACGAGTGCTGAGTGAATAATTCATTACTATATTTACTCACAACTGCGAAGTTAATACTCACAAATCAACATTCCCAACTCAGCACTCAGCACTCACTTATTGGTTTACATAAATACCTGGGGCATAAGCTTCAATTACTCTACCAGTGCGAGTACAAGTGATCATTAAATAGTCACAACTTGGGCATTGTGTCCGAGTTAATTGGCTATCAGAAATATAGTGACGTTCAGCCTTACTACCACAATTAGGGCAGCAAATTTTTTGTACTATCTGCATTTTAAAATCCCTGGTTTTAATAACTTCTGGTAAAAAAGAGCATCAATTAAACCAATAAATTTCTGGTTTAATTTTACTTAATGAAGATTTGTATCACTTAGCTGCTCGTTTGAAATAAAATTTCAGCCTGAAAAAAATTTGGTATTTGTATCTATTATTCTAATGTGTCTATGATTTGACCATCCCGCTTTAGATATATAAATTCATTTTTGAAATATTGCTGCTTAGATATTCACTGATCCCCAATGCTAATGCCTAGATATTAACTTGTTTATAGTGATCTCAAGTAATTAAGGCTATATTAATAGCAAAAAGTGAAAACCTGAAAAATACTGTATATTTAGTCACAATTCTTCCGTTTTAAGTTTTAATTAAGATTTTTCGAGTTGATATGGGGATGAAATTTTGGTAAAAAAATTAATTAAAATTTCCAATGAACGAGACTAGCTGCACAAGCTATGTCTGCTAATCTATCTGGTGGAACAATTTAACTAAATTTTCCTATGCTAGGGAATAGCTGTATTGGCTATGTCTGCTAATCCAGTTGTTGGTAATGGGTCATATAGCAATCCGATTTGATTCCTGAATCGCTTGTAGAGATACGGAACAGGGAATAGGGAATAGGGAAGAAGGAATAAAGGTGTACCTAGCTTCGCAAAAATCAAATAGGAGTCCTGTATCATGTCCCGTGAAAGACTTATCATTGGGATTAACGCAAAGACACGGAAACGCGGGGACTCAGAGAGCTTTTATCACAAGCAATTAGACAGACTTGATATCATGGGTAATCAATAATTAATTTTCACAATTATTAATTGCCCATAAATTATTTTCTCGCTTATGTTGTGGTTCCCTTAGCATCAGGCTTATTTACATCTGTTAGCTTTAAGAAGGATGAAAATAATCGTAAATTTCTTGAGCTAAACGTGGCCCAATGCCGGGAACCTCAGCAAGCTGTGTGGGTGTCGCTTGCCGAATATAATCAACAGAACGGAAATGCCCTAAAAGCACCTTTTGCCGATGGTGTCCCAAACCAGGAATTTCATCTAAGCGCGATCGCTTTAACTTGTCACTGCGCTGCTGACGATGGAAACTCACAGCAAATCGGTGCGCTTCATCTCGTAATCGTCGTAATAACTGCACTCCTGGTTGTTCTGCATCGGTTTCTAAAGGTTGGGATTCTCCTGGCAGAAAAATCTCCTCTTGTCGCTTGGCAAGACTAATAACTCGCAAGTCTTCTAATAAATTCATCTCTTGCAAGACAGCCACAACCGATGATAACTGACCTTTACCACCATCGATCATAATTAAATCAGGCCAGTCAGGATTGCCAACCCGTGACAAATTTGGATCTTCAGCATACTTACGGAAGCGACGCTGAATTACTTCAGCAAGACTGGCAAAATCATCTGAATGTCCTGTTGTGACTGTAGGATTTTTAATTTTGTAGTGGCGATAGTGTTGCTTGGCAGGTAACCCGTCGATAAATACTACTTGAGAAGCGACTGCGTTTGACCCCTGAATGTGAGAAATGTCATAACCTTCAATGCGGTGGGGTAAGTCAACTAAATCCAGAATAGTTGCTAAATCTTGCGTTGCTTGGTGGTTGCGATCGCCCAATTTCTGCATTCTTTGCAATTCATACAGGGCATTGCGCTCTACCATCTCAATTAATTCTGCCTTAGTTTGCCGCTGGGGAGCCAAAATAGTGACTTTTCTACCTTTGCGTTGAGTTAAGATATCTGCCAATATCTCTCCATCTGGCAGTTCATGCTGCACCAAAATTTCTGCGGGAATTTCTACCGAATCAGCAGTTTGGTAATGTTCTTCTAAAACCCGTTGTAAGATAGCACCCGATTCGGCGTGTGCATCTGCTACAAATGCCAAGCGTCCTACCAATTGACCAGCCCGGATTTGGAATAACTGAATGCAGGCGTGTTGTTCATCAGTTGCGAGTGCGATCGCATCCCGTGAAACTGTATCATCCGGTAGGGAAACTTTTTGATCCGCAGTCAGCGACTTTAAACCACTAATTTGATCGCGAATCCGCGCTGCTGATTCAAAGTTCAGCCCCTCAGCGGCTTTTTGCATCTGTTGAGTCAATATATCAATCAGTTCCTGAGTCCGACCTTGGAATACCATCGCCACCTTTTGCACAGTTTTGCGATATTCTTCTGGTGGAACCATCTGTTGACATACGCCTGGGCAGCGTCCTAAATCATAGTTCAAGCAAGGGCGGTCTTTAAAAAGTGGTTGCGGTCTTTGTCGCAGTGGAAAGATGCGCTTACACAGGTGTAATATCCCTCTTAATAAACCCGCATCTGTATAAGGCCCGTAGAATTTATCTTTTTCTTTACCTAATTGACGTTTACGGGTAATAAAAATTCGAGGATAGTCTTCTGACCAAGTGATGCAGACATAAGGATATTTTTTATCGTCTTTGAGCAGCACATTAAAATATGGCTGGTGCTGCTTAATCAAGTTGGCTTCTAAAGCCAAAGCTTCAGCTTCAGTATCGGTGACAATGAATTCAATTTCTGCCACCTGCTTAACCATTGTGGCAATGCGTTCACTTTTGTTGTAGGCATCACGGAAATAAGAACGGACACGCGATCGCAACTTCCGTGATTTCCCTATATAGATGATATGGTCGCCCCCGTCCCGCATGAAATAAACACCTGGTTCTGGTGGAATTTCGGCTAGACGGCTTTCTAGGCGTTCTGGATCTTTAACCAGTGTTTGAGCAGTTTTTGTCACTACCAAAATCAGATAATTTATTACTCCACCTATCTCTATTGTAAAGAAAATAAATTCTTTGTGTTAATTTCAAAAGCTTTGTATCAAGTCAATATTAAGTACAGACTGAGGGCTATTGCATCGTTACATTAATCCATAGCTAACCTTAATAAGATGATGTTTAGTTCGCATTACCAATAATTCATATAATTTTTATAAAGCTAATAGCGCATTTTACGTAAATTTCCAAGTTGTGATGCAATAAATTGTTCTTTAACGCTGGAATACAACGTTTCTACTTATTTATTCACTGTGAAATCAAATTATAAATAAGCCAAATAAATAAAATATAAAATCTATAGCAATCCGGTTTAATTTTTGAAAAAATCGCCTACTTTTGAAGCTTAAGTGTAGGGTGGGTAATTCCCAGCGCTAGACGCTACAAGCTGGGTGTTTATGATTAATATTTATAAATTATGAAATATTAATTGAGACAAGCTTAGGAATATAGATGACTTTGAAACCAATTACCGTGAGGTAATGGTTGAAACATTGAACGAACTACAAATTACAACTTTACTGGTAGCAGAAACTCAACTTCAAGTTTATCAACTTAGTCGTTATGTAGCAATTTTTTGTAAGGCTGTTGAAAAATTAATCATCAAGCAGAAAATTGAGTAGCGAATAAAGAAAAAAGTACGAAGCTTATATGTGTTCAACAGCTAACTTCTCTTCGATTGCAAGCATCAAATCTTTGAGATTGATAGGTTTAACAAAGTAGCGACAAGCTCCTAATTTCATAGCTCGTTCTTGATCTACTTTAAAAGCAAATGCGGAAACTACAATGATGGGTATCTTTGATAAGTCTGGTTTTTGCTGGATTTGTTCTAGCAGTGAATAACCATCAATGTCTGGTAATTTTAAATCAAGTAATATTAACTCCGGATGAAATTTTTCTACAGTCGAGAACAAAGCAGAACCTACTGACAAGCTGTAAACATCGTAGCCACAGTAACTTAGATAGTCACTCAGCAGCATTCTATTAACATCATTGTCTTCAATTAGCAAAATGCGTCTAATTGGGCGCGAATATAATCGCTGTTTTATAGAAAGTAATTGTGCCGTCATTGTTAGCTATGCTCTCAGTTCAAAATTCATAAATTATTGTCAAAAACTTAAACAAAAATCCATAGAAAGCGTTTGAAATAATAGCAAATTCGCTCATCCAATGCAGCTACAAGTCTAATTAATTGAGTCTGCCTGCTTTTCCATGCTTCATCATAGTATGATCCTAAAGGCTATATCTAAAAAAAGTTAATATTTTCTTTAGCTCAATTTTGATGAAGTTGTGGTACTAAATAATTGGCTTATTTTAGAAGTTGCTGGTTACTGCGATCAGCAATGTGGGAACTTCTTTGCTTAATAGTTGTGCCGAGAACACAATTAATATCTGGTATTGGGCAGAAAGTATCCATATAAAAAGCATATAACTGCTCTTTTGCTTGATTATGACATTTAAAGTACAAATTAAAATCAAGTTTAAGAAACTGAGATATCAATTAGGTAAGCCGCCTGTAGATTTTTAATAAAAAAATGACAAATACTGAAATATTTTTAAATAAATTTACTTAAGTATATTACAGTAGCATAAAAAACTATGTATAAGTTGAAGATTATTGGTTCTGGAACGCTACTGTTATCCGTTGAGGTCGTTAATAGGTAATAAGTGATGGGTAATTAGCTCTTTTGCAAATTACCCATCACTACTTAAAAAAGTGATTACCCGTAATTAATATAATTAGGACTTACGCACTTAAGTCTGAAACCCTGATCCCCCCTAACCCCCCTTAAAAAAGGGGGAACGTCTAAA
>NZ_JCACKA010000017.1:0-6218 GCF_059505145.1 Mojavia sp. | reverse complement strand
GCTGGAGACGAGACTTGGATTGCTGACCCCAAGGATTTTGTTTGAGTTCGGGTGCGTCAATGCAACCGAGCCGAACAGTAATTGTCTGGCCCTGCTGATTACGGACTCTTAAGGTATCCCCATCACCCACGCTAACTACTATCATCTTGGGCAGGCTAGTTTGCGCTACAGTTGATAATCCAGAGAGCAGCATTCCTAATGCTGCAAGAATGGCAACTTTGTTCATTAGTTTATGTAAATTCGGTTATTATGCTGTATCAAAGGTAACTTGCGTTGACTTCTGAACCTGTGATATAGATCAGCGTTAGAGAACTATGATTATTGTGTATAATTATTAACTATGAAATTATTTAAGTACTCAGTTAATCTTGCTTCCTATTGCGTTGTCGCCTGTATTATCGCTTCTTGGGATGTGGTAATTGCTCAACCCAAACCTTCACAAACCAATTCGGGAATAAAATTAACAGTGCTTCAGTTAAAAGTTTTGCGCTCGCTAGGGTTAAAAGTAGCGTTACCAACTTACGTAGGAGCAAATTTTAGTGCTGAGAAAGTATTGGTTGAGGCTGGGCGCGAAAATGTTCAGAGCTTGCGTTACCTAGTTGTTTACCAAAATTTCAGTGCAGATAAATGCTTTGCCATTGAGTCAGCATCTGGTGGCATTGGTGACTTGCCCTCTGGGTCGCGCAGTTACCCAATAAATTCTCCGATATTTGGAAAAAGCGTTTTGGAGCTAGGATTATACGGTAATGCTAAACAACCAACATTGCTATCGCAGTGGCTAGGTTCACAAAATGGCCCCTTTTATAGATTTGTTGGTACTGGAGTAGTACCGGAATTGTCTAATTGTAGTAACGTTACTCCCCAAGAAGCAGTCAAAATTTCTCAATCGATTCGATACTTAAACTAATCGGCTACGGCATTGGGTCAGGAGTAATCGCACTCCACTACCAACAGAGCGCGATCGCACAGGGATATCCGACTGGTCTGTTTATCAATTCCTGCAAGAGTGGGGCTAAGGGCAAGAATACTGTCACTGCTGATGTCAGTGCGTGGTTCGAGTGGGCGCGAAGGCAGAGAATTGTGCTGGCGATGTCAGGTGGAGTCGTGTATACGCGCTTGGGGGGAGGCTGTGGAGTTACAAGAGATGATGCGGCGGTTTGAGATGCAGATAAACTAAGAGCAATTTAAGAAGAGTGATTTGACTGCGGGCTGATCAAAATTTTAATCAATAATTTTCTTGGCTGTCTTAGTGTTGTTAATTTATTAGCTGTATAGTAAAAATTAACTTGATATTAACAGTCTAATAAATAGATGGCTGTGATCTAAAAGTTCTATGAGTTCATCCCAAAATATTACTCCAGCAGCCGCACAAACAGAAGTTTTAATTACAGAGGTACTGGCTAGTCGTCGGGCTAGACAGCCAGACTTAGCGGCAGAGAACCAAGCTCTTCGTACCCTGTCCCAACACCTAAAAGACGAACCGCAATTGCTCCTCAAAACTCTAGTGCAAATTGGGCGGGACTTATGCCAAGCTGATAGTGCCGTAGTTAGCCTATTGGAAAGACAGGCGGATGGGGAATCAAGATTTCGCCCTGTAGCGAGCGCAGGTGCATTAGAGTTCTTAGAGCAAACAAAGACTGCTGGTAATTTTAGTCTGTGTGGCACAACGTTGGCTTCGAGAAAAGTACAACTGTATTCTTATCCAGAACGCTATTTTACCGATCTGTACCATTCACAATTCCCGATTGTCGAAGCACTGTTAATTCCGTTATGGAGCAATAATCAACCACTAGGTATCCTTTGGTTAATCTCGCATCAGGAGATACGAAAGTTTGATGGTGAAGATGCGCGGCTGATGAGTTCTTTAGCAGATTTTAGTGCTGGTGCATTGTCAAGCCTGAATCATTGGCATCAAAAGTTAGAGAATGCTGTACTTCAACAACAGGCAATTAGAGAGCAACTGCATCACACTCAAACGCAGCTAGAGGCGGTGTTAGCCAACGTCCCTGGAATAGTGTACCGTTATTCACCCCTTGAAGAGCGTCCTTATCAACTTACGTTTGTCAGTTCTGGCTGTTGTGGACTATCGCCATTAGAGGCGCAATCAATTGTCAAGGATAAAAATTCGTTTGTGAAATTAATTCATCCAGATGATTTAGCGTCATTTGAAATTTCAGTCAATCATGCTGTAGAAAATTGTTCACCTTGGAAGTGGCAAGGACGAATTATTACGCCATCAGGGAAAGTCAAATGGATTGCCGGTAGTTCCAATACTGTACCAACAGATGAAGGAAAGGCATGGGATGGGATAATCATTGACCTCTCCAATCATAAAAAAGCAGAAGCGGCGTTGCGCCAAAGCGAGGAGTTTAATCGGCAGATACTCGACAGTAGCGACGATTGCATTCAAGTGTTGGATTTATCTGGGCAGCTATTGTACATCAACCCAGGTGGGCAGCAAATGCTTGAGATCGACGAACTTACGCCTTGGTTAAATCGTTCATGGAGTGAATTTTGGCAAGGAAATGACTCACAAGCGGCAATAGATGCGATTTCCCATGCCAAAGCCGGGCAAGCCTTTACTTTTACAGCTGCTCGCTCAACTAAAACAGGCGAAATAAAATGGTGGGACAACAAAGTGACTCCCATTAGAGGAGCCAATAGGCAAGTTGAAAAGTTATTATGTATCTCCCGTGACATTACAGCGCGTCGCCAAGCAGAAATTGAGCGAGAATATCTGCTGGCTTGTGAGCAAAACTACGCTCAACAATTGCAGGGATTGACAAAAGCAGCACTATCAATCAATTCTGCCCTTTGTGTGGAAGAAGTTCTACAACTAATTACCCAGCAGGCAGCAGCGATTATTGGCACTCACCAGTGTGTTACCAGCATGACGATTAATCAAGATTGGCCCCATGCAATCAATGCGATGTACTTTTCCAATAAGTACGCTCAATGGCAAAACTACCATGCTTCCCCAGAGCGGTTGGGCATCTACGCCTGTGTTTGTGAGCGAAATCGCCCAATGCGAATGACGCAAGCTCAACTAGAATCTCATCCCCATTGGCAGGGTTTTGGCAAAGAAGCACTTAATCACCCACCCATGCGGGGATGGCTGGCAGCACCGTTGACCCGACGAGATGGGCACAACATGGGGTTAATTCATCTGTCGGACAAATATGAAGGCGAGTTCACCGCCGAAGATGAAGCAATTTTAGTACAGTTGGCACAAATAGCATCCATCACTGTTGAGAATGTCCAACTTTACCAAGCACAGCAGCAAGCACGCTTAACAGCCGAAGCATTACAACAAGAGGCTCAAGTCGCTAACCGAGTCAAAGATGAGTTCTTGGCAGTGCTGTCCCACGAGTTACGCACTCCGCTCAATTCCATCTTAGGTTGGTCGAGTTTTCTACAAAGCTACAAGCTCTCTGCGGCAAAAATAGAGCAAGGTTTAGCAGCAATTCAACGCAATTCTCATTTGCAAGCTCAACTAATAGAGGATCTATTAGATGTTTCCCGGATTTTGCGCGGCAAACTCATACTCAATGTTACCTGTGTCGATCTGGCTGCCTTAATCCGGGCAGCGATGGAAACAATGCAACTAGCGGCGCAAGCAAAGTCAATCACGCTGCAAGCCATAATTAAACCGGATATTGTTCTGGTTACAGGTGATGCCACTCGCTTGCAACAAGTAATTTGGAATTTAGTGTCTAACGCAGTCAAATTTACCCCGATTGGTGGACAGGTCAATGTCCATTTACAACAGCTAGGCACTGCCGCCCAAATTAGGGTTAACGATACAGGCAAGGGTATCGCTCCTGATTTTTTAGCTTATATTTTCGACTACTTCCGCCAGCAAGATGGCTCAACTACTAGAAATTTTGGTGGGTTAGGATTAGGTTTAGCGATTGCTCGTCACTTAGTAGAACTGCATGGTGGCACAATTAAAGCCGAAAGTTCTGGAATTGACCAAGGAGCCACCTTCACCGTTGAGCTACCACTTGTGTCTGTTGCCTCAACAACACTACAGGGAAAAAGACTAGTAGATTTATCTGTTGATTTAAGTAGTATTAGCATTTTAGTCGTAGATGACGATCCCAACACGCTAGAATTTACTAGTTCTGTGTTAGAGCAGCATGGAGCTAATGTCACTACAGTTTCTAGTGCAACAGATGCTTTAATCGTACTTCAGCAATCCAATTTTAATGTTTTACTTAGTGATATTGGGATGCCGAATATTGATGGTTATATGTTGATACAACAACTGAGAAATTTGTGGTCGCAATATCGATATCTAAAAGCGATCGCTTTAACTGCTTATGCTGGGGAGATTAATCAGCAACAGGCACTTAAAGCTGGCTTTGACCTGCATATTTCCAAACCAATCGAGCCATTAGCACTAGTCAAAGCTATCTCCAGCTTGGTTCGCTCTGCTTAGAGGCCCGTGCAAAAATAAATTGCTTGCTGCTTTGCTCGACCTCCGGTCGTCGCAGCCCAAAACTGGGATATATAGGTTACTTGCATAAATAAAGCCTGGCCAATTTATTCCAGCGGGGATGCTTAGAGGGTGTTTGATGGCAGTGTTGGTGTGTAGAAAATACGTAAGGATTGGGGGCAAACACTGCCATTTCTCAAAATCTCTACAAACAGGCGTGCGAGCGCCGTTTCTAGTTTTATAACTATGTCGAAAAAGGCCATTCGTACTTCCATGCAATTACTGCCTTGATGCATAGGAACAGAAGCGGCACAATGCAGCTTTCTTGAGCAGAGGATATAGTTGTTGTGCTTTGTGTCATGATTTTTTTAGCGATTTCTTTTGTCGGCGATTGCATTTTCTTGGTATGCAATCGCCCTTTCTACATTCGTGATGATGCCGCGTTCATGTTCGCGGAGCGTCTGTGAAACAGAAGTGATGCCCTGTATAGCTGTTTGAATCTGCGCCAGGAAATACTCAATAAGTACAGTTTTTGAGGTCAAATCACTGTTGTTTATTGGGTTTATTTCACCCTTAAACCTGTTTTTTGGTACGCCTACTGCCGTCGTTTTTACCAAAAAGCCCAGTCATGATGACTGGGCTTTCGATGGGGTTATATTGACCCGATACTTAGTTATAAAAGTTCTCTATAAGTTGTATTCTGCTTCAAATCGCTACAATTATATAAGTAGCTACAGAAAACAACTAACTGCATTTCGCTATATCCTACTGAGCGTACAACTAAATTGATATAAGAAAATACACTGAAATTTCCAAGGAAACTACCCGCGACCTATGTAATTCTAGAGTTTTGCTTAAGTATATGCTGCTGTCAGCTGAGGCAACATTAGAACTAACTAAAAATGTGAGATTAATACATTTAAAATTCTACTTTTACCGAAAAATTTATTTGTCTGATTTGGGTATATTTAAACTTAATTTTTTTCCCAAAAAGCTTAGGTTTTCCAGATGCTTCACAACAAGAATAAACCTCTAATTTTCTGTAAAAAAGATTCTACCAACTTGGTTTTTATTAATTAAACTTATATTTAGCAATATTTCGTCACATCTTCGCCACATTCATCTGCTAAATACACCAAACACTTAAAACGAAGACTAACGATTTGTTCATAAAGGGGGTTTAATTTGCACAAAGGTGGAATGTGAAAAAGTGTCCGTCCTAAAATTGATACAGTGCGTTCAAATGGGCAATGAGAGGGAATGACTTTACACAAGAGTCTGGCAAGTTTATTATCATGTATTTCTATAGACTCAAGCTGATACCGGATTTGGTTTAATAAGCTGTTATTCAATTGAGCTTGATTTGATAAATTCATAAATTCACTCTCCTTGAATCAATCTCTACTCCTTTAAGAGTATATCCAAAGATAGAGAAAAACATCGTAAAATTACGAAACTATTTTTTTGTTTTTTAAAAGTTAATTGAAAACCTAGTAAATTCGCTGAGAAAGTACAACAAGTGGCTTTGTTGCAGCTAACAACAATCAGAAGCAGCCGCCAGTGTATGTGCTCCCGCGTGATTGCTAGCTTAGCATCTGTGCTGAGTGCGTTTGAGTAGGAGCGATAGCTGCGCCAACATCAAAAGCGAACACTGTGATGGTTTCTCTGCGCGAATGCTTTATTATGGCTGTGGTCGGATTGGGTCAACACCATTGTCATACCAGCAACTTCAAGGGGCGACAAGAGAGCTAAAGTGCTTGCTGTATAAGCTTCATAGCTC
>NZ_JCACKA010000016.1:0-6272 GCF_059505145.1 Mojavia sp. | reverse complement strand
GACACAACTTCCCACAAGTGACTTGAAGTTATGTGCAGTCTTACTGTACTGTTCCCACCTGGAATGATAAATTGGTTCAGGAAGTAATACGTTTGATATTAGAAGCGTACTATGAACCTCAATTTTCCAACAGCAGTCATGGTTTTCGACCCAAGCGCGGATGCCATACGGCACTAACAGTAATAGACCGAACTTGGCAAGGAACTAAATGGTTTGTCGAAGGAGATATTCGCGGTTGTTTTGACAATATAGATCATAAAATCTTAATGTCAATCTTACGTGAGAAAATCCAAGATAACCGCTTTTTAAGATTGATTGAAAATTTACTCAAGGCAGGTTACTGCGAGCAACGGAAATATTATTCGACCCTTAGCGGAACCCCGCAAGGCTCGATTCTATCACCCACACTTGCCAACATCTATCTTGACAAATTCGATAAATTTATCGAACAAATACTGATTCCAGAATATACACGCGGCAAATGTCGGGCAGAAAATCCAGAGTATTCAAAACTCGTAAAGCTGGCTTGGTACTACAGGCAGAACGGACAATTTGATAAAGCACGTCAACTGGAAATTAAATACCAGAAAATGCCCTCGAAAAATGTTCGTGACCCTGGGTACAGAAGATTAAATTACGTCCGCTATGCAGACGATTTCCTACTTGGGTTTATTGGCTCATTTCAAGAAGCTAAAGCAATTAAGGAGAAAATCAAGACCTTTTTAGCTGCAAATCTTCAGTTAGAACTGTCATCAGAAAAGACCTTAATTACTAATGCTAGAAATGAAGCAGCAAGCTTTTTAGGTTACAAAGTTCTAGTCCAATATTCTGACGATAAGCATACCAATGGTAAACGCTCAATCAACGGAATTGTTGCACTCAGAATCCCAGCAAGAGTTATAGAAGAAAAATGTGCCTTATACATGAGGAATGGTAAACCCATTCATCGCCCTGAATTAATAAATGATGATGATTTTACTATTATCAACATTTACCAATCAGAATTTCGAGGGTACGTACAATTCTATAGTCTGGCTCAAAATATTGCATGGCTGCGAAAACTCCAATGGGTTATGTCGAGTTCGCTGATGAAAACCCTTGCCTGTAAATACAGAACTAGCGTAGCAAAAATCTGCGCCAAGTATAAGAAGACCGTTAAGCTTCCACAAGGAAGAAGAAAATGTGTGGAAATAACCGTCCCTGTAGAAGGTAAGAAATCCTTAGTGGCTCGCTTTGGCGGCATACAATTAAAACGTAACCAAAAAGCCACCATTTTAGACCTGCCAACAAGTAGAAAGCCCGCGTTCAGAAATGAACTAATCAAGCGTCTGCTTGCTGACGAATGCGAGATTTGCGGTGCAAAAGGTAACATTGAGGTTCACCATATTCGCGCCCTTAAAGACCTCAAAACCAAGGGCAGAAAAGAAAAACCGCAATGGATGCAAGTTATGTCCGCACGTAGAAGGAAAACTCTCATGGTTTGCCCTCAATGCCATGATGCAATACATGCTGGTAAACCAATGTCTCAACGAGTCTTGCGATAACAGAGTACTGGAGAGCCGTGTACCTGGAAATCTTGTAAGCACGGTTCGGAGGGGGCTAGTTAGAAAAGGAGCCAAACCGTGGAAACCTCGCTAGCTAGCTACCCACTTTTGACAGGATAAACCACACAACCATAATGGATAACCTTATTGCTCCCAGAGCATTAAAGGAGGGAATATTCCGAGCATTAAAGGCAGGAGTAAACCCAGAATTCCCCGAACAAGGTACACCTCAAGGTGGTGTGGTTAGCCCACTTCTGGCAAATATAGCCCTAAATAATATTGAAGAGTTACATCAATATCACGGCATCAAGGGACGCAGGGTGACACCTGACACACCAAAGAAGGACATCAAAAAAGCCTGTGTACGCTACGCAGACGATATGGTGTTCTTCCTAAGACCAGAAGACGACGCAGAAGAGTTACTGAATAAAATAAGCCAATTCCTAGCAAAAAGAGGATTAAAGGTAAGCGAGAAAAAGACCAAACTGACCGCTTCGACAGATGGATTTGACTTTCTAGGTTGGAATTTCAAAGTACAACAAAACAGAAAGCTCAAATGTGTTCCCTCAGTGGAAAACTACAAAGCATTCCGTAAGAAAGTCAAGAAAATCGTCAATCACTCGAATTATGGTGCTAAGGTGAAAGCCCAAAAGCTTGCACCTATTGTTAGAGGATGGAGACAATACCACAAGTTCTGCAAAATGGACGGGTCACGGTTCTCACTGTGGTACATGAGTCACAGAGCATTCAGGGTATTTAACAAAGAAACCAAGCAGGATAAAAAATCAGCCGTAAAGCTGGCTAAACAAGCCTTTCCTGCCGTTCCTTACTCCGAATTTGCCCATGTCAAAGTAAAAGGGAATAAATCACCCTTTGATGGAGACTTAGTTTATTGGACTGAAAGGAACAGTAAACTATACGATGGGGCAACCTCAAAACAATTAAAACAACAAAACCATACTTGTGGATACTGCGGTCATAAATTGACCTCAGAAGAAAGGGTACATCTACATCACATAGATGGCAATCATGGAAACTGGAAGACTTCTAATCTAATGGTAGTACATGAAAGCTGTCATGATTATATCCACATGAGCAAAAGATAAAGGGGAATTAACCGATACCTTCATGCGCGAAAACCCGTTAACCAGTTAAAACTAAAGTCACTTTAGTTTGGGGATGATGGAGCAGGTTAAGGAACTTATTATCTAAGAATATCGGAAGCTGGATGAAATGAAAGTTTCACGTCCAGATTTAACAGAGAGGTGCGGAGGGTAATACCTCCCATCGACTCTACCAAAGATCCTCAGCAAGCCAAGCATGAGTTTGAAGATGCTCGACAGTATACTCTGGGTACAAAACCCTCTGGAAACATCGATTTGACAGTCGCACTCTGGGGCGATTATAAGCGTGCCGGTATGAAAGAGCGCCACACAGGGGGAGCGATCGCACTATTTTTCTGGGTGCTAGACATCACCACCACATTCGTTGGTCGTAATCCTTTCCGTTACACTAACCCAGCCGCAATTTTGGGTTGTTTTGCTTATAACTGTGCCTCAATGATGGCTGGTGAGATTGGTTACAACATTTGGAAATTAACTAAGTAAGAAGAAAGAACATGCAGCAACAAATACCAATGCTAGGAACAAAAGAAACGGCACTGCTACGTGGCGATTATCCCAGTATTGAGTATTTGGAAGCTGGCAACATCGCCTCTTGGCTGCAAGAACGCCAAGACCAGTTATTGGTTCGCGCCAGGGACGAACGTAACGGTATGAATTTGGCTAAGTTCATCACACTGGCCACATCTGCGGTTGGTGCGGTTTGTTATGCCACCTCTCCCCTTGCCCCAATTGGTGCGGTTGTTGCCTCCTTTGGTTATCTTTGGTCAGTGGTACAAGACTTAAACGATACTCATCAATTTGCACCCATTCCTTTTATTCGTGGCGACTTCTTCAGTTTCCTTTCAGCTATGGGTGATAGCGTTGCCAGGGAGGAATATTTTGCTAATCACAACGAACTTGCCGAGTTGATGCTGCATTTAGAGCCGATGGAGAAATATGAATTCGCCATGCTCAAGCAATGTTCTCATGTTGTGTGTGAATACCTGAATGCCGTTGAGCCTGGGAAAAGATTTTACGCTTACCGTTGGTTGCTTGATTGGTTTATTCAACTTCAAGGCTATTTCCCTACTCAAGAACAGCTATCCGGTCATTTGGCACAAGTGAGTGTTGACCCTAGAGTAAACTATCAACAAGTTACAGCCATTCAGCAAGCAATTCAGCCGCAGAATTTGGGGATTCCTCCTGCGCGGTTTACGCACTTACCAACTCCAGTCTCACAAACAACCCAAACATCAGCACCACAGATTCATTCTCATGAGGTTTATCCCCCGCCTCCTACTTCACAGCCATTGCCCACAGAAACTCCGATTATTAATACCGCAATTTCCACTTACACAAAATCTCCTCATACTGAATATGACTTAATTGGTCACATCGCCAAAAAAGTCACCAATATGCTGTGGGTTGGTGTCCCTGGTTCTGGCAAGGGGATCACCATTAGCAACGCCATAGATGCCATCAAGCGACTGCATCCTGACATACATATCTTTTATATTGACCCCAAAGGTGACGAGAAAGAAACTGGTTATTTCAATGGTCGTGTTGACACCCTCAAACGCGCCAAGATTGTTGAAATGTCGCCAACCGAAGCAGTCAGTTGGGTCAAAGAATGCTTTAGCGAGTTCCAGAAAATCTCTGGATCTAAGCTCATCATTCTGGATGAAGGTACGGCTGTTTGTTCCAAGTTCAAAAATGCCAAGGGTGAGATTGGCTGGCTCAAGGACAAAATCATTTCTTACTGTTCTTGCGGTGATAGCTCTGGTTGGCATTTCTGGATTGTCGTTCAAAATCCTCACACTGACGACTTGGGCATTTCTGGCGGTCTGCGATCGCAGTTAACCTCAGTAGCATTGGTTTCTCCAGATAATGTCCCGGCTTACAGTGCCATGATTGCCACACAGTTAATTCCGGGCGATCGCAAGATTACCTCAACCCAAGTTATGGAGATTGCCGCACAATCAGCAGTTGGTCGAGCAGTGTATTACGGCGGCATCAATGAATGGTTTCCCATGCCACAGCTAAAAAACTTTTCTGGCTACGATCGAGATACCAACAAGTTTATTAATTCTGTACCAAGCGATCAACAATCTTCTCACACCGAAGCTAATTCATCAGTGGATGCGCCCCTTACTCAAGCTCAACAAATGTTAGCACTGTTAGAGAAAACAAAAGCCAATTCAATCGATGAGTTTATCCAGAACGAGTTGAAATTAGACGGAGTTCCGCCAGAGCTAATTCGTTTGGGAATCGAAAGGCTACTCCAGAATTCTCATCTCAAATATAAGTTTGATGGCTGGAATAGTAATCAAAATTAAAAACTTATAGTTAGAGAAAAATATGCCAGACAAAAATCAAAGTAACTCTTCTATATCAGTCTCCAGCCCTTTAGAAAAGATAAGGGTTAGTATCGCTACTTTTTTTAACAGACTTTCTCAAAGTTTTCAACTTCAAGAGTGTGAACAGGTAGTTAAAATACAACAAATAAGTATGCCGTCTAATTGCTTGCATCGGTTGTGCTAACTATCACGGAGTTGAGGATGAAGATAATATGTTAGCATATAAGATTCACGCACATGCTTAGGAGGCTCGTAATTTTCCTGATTTTTGCAGGATCTGAAGTTCGGTAAGGCTAAAATAAATAAACCCTAATTTCAAACAATAATAAAAAACTGATATTTGAAAACTGAAAAATTCATTAACCTTAACCAGAAGTAGGGACATTACAATGGTTCAATTCGCGCCAAAACTTTTAACTGTTGAGGAGTTTATTGTTCATTATGGCGATAATGAACGCTGTGAATTAATTGATGGTGAATTAATTGAAATGGAACCAACAGGGCCGCACGAGCAAGTATCTGCTTTCATTGGGCGAAAATTGAATGTAGAAATTGACCGTCAAGAAATCTCATATTTTATTCCCCATCGGTGTTTAATTAAACTTTTAGGAACGAATACAGCTTTCCGTCCTGATGTAATTGTATTAGACCAAACTCAACTATTTAATGAACCACTATGGCAGCAAGAACCTGTAATTACATCAGGAAATTCCATTAAGTGGATTGCTGAAGTTGTTAGTACAAACTGGCAAAATGACTATGCTCGTAAAGTTGAAGATTATGCTCTGTTAGGAATACCTGAGTATTGGATTGTTGATTATCTGGGTATTGGTGGCAGAGAGTATATCGGCAAACCCAAACAACCAACAATCACAATTTGCACATTAGTAGAAGATGAATATCACAAACAATTGTTTCAAAATGATGAGCAACTCATTTCTTCAGTCTTTCCTAACTTGCAATTAACAGCGCAACAAATATTTGCAGCCGGACAGCCTACTATTTAATTGTTTGAGCTTGTAACAACCTCTGCCATAATCTTGTGTAACGCTGCTAGTCATCTGTAGTCCGCACAGCCAGAAATATCGCTTTCTGACATTTGCTGATCGAAGCAGAGTTTACAAGTAATGTTTGTGGGAGAACTCTCAACACAGATTTCAAAAAACCTCATGTAATACTGATCTGTTAGAACAAACTCAACAGTTAATTTAGATAATGCTATGAGAGAAATAGCAAAGCCATTCGTCCATGAAGAAACTGCTTAAACG
>NZ_JCACKA010000015.1:0-6554 GCF_059505145.1 Mojavia sp. | reverse complement strand
TTCCTTCTACATTTTCTCAGAAATGGTAAATCTTCCAAAACTGGATGCTCCCTATCTTGCTCCCTGGCAGCAGGGAGTTTTGAATTTGCAAGGAAGTGCTAGTAATAAAATTACCGAATTAATAGGAGATTGCTATGATGAACGGCATCATCTCCAACAAATTGTTAATGGTAATCAACTTACCTTAGGCTTTGTCAACTTTTTTGTGAAAGCACTGCTGTGTTATTTATTTGCTGAGTATGAGCGAGCAATTGAGTACAGCAATATTGCTTTGCAAAACAAAGCAGGTGTATTTGGCACTTATTTTATTCCTACTACTTACTTTTATGCTTCACTGGCGATTTTAGCCAATTACGCGAATGTAAGCTCTGTTCAGCAAGAGCAATATCGTCAGCAAATTGTCAAAAATCTATCTCTTTTACACAATTGTGCGGTCGGCGCACCGACAAATTATCGACACAAATATGAGTTGGTTGAAGCAGAATATTGTCGGGTATTAGAACAAAAACATCAGGCGATGGAATTGTATGATCGCGCCATCGTATCTGCCAAGGAAAACGGTTACATCCAAGAAGAAGCACTCAGCAATGAGCTGGCCGCCAAATTCTACCTCAACTGGGGCAAACAAAAGGTGGCGGCAGAGTACATGCAACAAGCATACTACTGCTACAGCCATTGGGGTGCTAAGGCAAAAGTCTCCCATTTAGAACAACAATATCCGCAACTACTAGCAGTTATCCTCCAACCCAGCAAATTCGCATCTAAAGCAACTATTGCCCAAACCGTGAGTAAGACCATGACTAGCAGCAGTAGCGGTCAAAATTTATGGTTAGATTTACCAGCAGTAATGAAAGCCGCACAAGCTATTTCTGGTGAAATTGAATTAGAGAAACTGTTAGCAACCTTAATGCAGATTGCGATCGCCAACGCTGGCGCACAAATCGGTCATTTAGTTCTTCATCAAGAGGAAAAATTGTTAGTAGTCGCTAAAGCTGATTGTCAACAGGTAGAAACTTTAGAAATTCCGCTTGAGCAATATCAAGAAATTTTTCAAAGTTTAATTTATACAGTAGCGCGGACTCAACAGACGGCTGTGTTTGAAAACTTGAGTGATGCAGTACAATTTGCAGGCGATCACTACATCATCACTCATCAGCCGAAATCGGTTTTGTGTACTCCAATTAGCCGACAAGGAAAACTCATCGGTATTTTGTACCTAGAAAACAACTTAACTGTGGGCGCTTTTACTAGCGATCGCATCGAGATTTTGCAACTGTTGACTAGTCAAGCCGCCATCTCTGTGGAAAATGCTCGTCTGTATCAACAAACCGAAAACTATGCCCAAATTCTAGAAGCTGAGGTAGAACGTAAAACTCAAGCTCTCAACCATAAGGCTCAAGATTTAGAGCAAACCTTGAAACAATTGCAACAAACTCAAGCACAATTAATTCATAGCGAGAAAATGTCCTCAATAGGTCAAATGGTAGCTGGTATTGCTCACGAAATTAACAATCCAGTTAATTTTATCAAAGGTAATCTCTCGCATACAGCAAATTATATCCAAGACATGATGCGTTTGCTTACACTTTATCAACAGGAATACCCTCAACCTAGTCTAGCTATTCAAGCTTTCACAGAGGATATTGACCTTGATTTTTTGTTTGAGGATGCCAATCAAATTTTAGAATCTATGAAAGCGGGTAGCGAACGCATTAGCCAAATTGTCCACAGTTTACGCAACTTTTCGCGCTTGGATGAAGCACAAATCAAAGCTGTGGATTTACATAGTGGCATTGAAAGTACGCTGTTAATTTTGCAGCATCGCTTGCCTGCTTCTGGAAATCAACCCGAAGTGCGAGTCATCAAGGAGTATGGCAAAATACCTCTGGTAACTTGCTATCCTAGTCAGTTAAATCAAGTCTTTTTGAATATCATCAATAATGCCATTGATGCGATTCGAGATAATCCCGATATCAGCGAAAACCCCAAAATTCGGATTCGCACTGAAGTCATCGATGGTAAACGGTTACGAATTGCGATCACTAATACAGATAGTACAATTCCTGTGAGTCTTCAAGATCGAATTTTTGAACCCTTCTTTACAACAAAACCTGTTGGTCGTGGTCAAGGTTTGGGGTTATTTGTCAGCTATTCAATTATCCAACAACATGGCGGTTCTTTGACTGCGCGATCACACCCCACCGAAGGAACTGAATTTGAAATTTTCCTCCCTATCCGTTGAAAACTCACGGAACGGTTCTAGATGTACCACATACTCCAGCTAATGCACTTGCCAATAACAAAATGCAAGCGCCCTGCGGGTGAGGCAGTTATTCTACTTGGGGAGACCCCAAGACCATACTGCCTCACCGTTTCAATGATATTTTTAGCAAAACCGAGGTATTTAGGCGCTTTCACCCTCCGGGCGAAAGCGACGGCTGGGCATTTTATTACTTGTAAGTGCCTAACCCGGGAGTAGTTAAAAAACTAGAGCTAAATTTCCCTCCAAGAAGCCGATACATAAAGGAGCAGGAGCCAAAATTGCCACAGCCATCTTCTCTGTAATCAATACTGCTTAAAGCTTAACCGAACCGTATTGAGATCTATTCCGTAAACGGATAGCTATATAAACCAATAAGCACCAGTATGAAACTTTAGAAAACATTGTTATAAAGGATACAATTATTTTTATACCAGAGTGATGAAAGTTTCTCGACTTAGCTTAATGTTTATTTTTATATGTTTAACATTGGGAAGTATTATTGTTTTTGCAAGATTTACAACACCAAATCATCAACGAACAAATTTATGTCACAGTACCAAGCTACTTACACAAATCAAAGTTAGTAATTATAATTTTAATGGAGTTAAATTGCGTGATGGGACATTTACTAAAAAAGTTACTCTTGATACTCAAAGAGAATTAAAAATCATTATTTTTCCTCAAGCTCTTGCTTCGTCAACTTGGTCAAAGTTACCCGATTCATCGATTCAATATCTGGGAAAGGGTGGCGATAATACTTGGCAAGAACGGTTACGACCTGACTATTTTTATTTACTTACAGTGCCTTCAAAAGCTACAGGTTTAGCTTTTGGTAGACTCTGTTATCGTAATGGAGATGTTGAGGTTGAGTCTATCAAAAAGCTGAAAACATTGTCTGCTAAAAAGATTATTGTCAATCATAAAATTTATGTTGATATTTCATCTCAACTACCACAAAATTATGCAAATACCGTAATAGTTAATACTGGAAGTAATAAATTAGATACCCTTGGCACCCAAACTGAAGTATATTTTACAACAGAAAAACTACATATTCCTCTGAAGTCTGTTAAATAATCTGCTGCTCTAATTGATTCCTGAATTCGACCAGCAAGTTATTAATGCGATACACCAGTCATTGGAAGTTATATTTTTTTGTCAAAATCAATTTCTGTTCTCTATTGGTTCTAAGCTTTCTTTTTTGGCTGAAGCCAATTTTAAGACAATAGCCGCTGTGCAAGAGTACAAAAAATTTACTATTGTGATTCACCAATTAGCGTAAATGCTGCCCAATCTCTGGGAGAAGGGTACTGTTTGATGGTGGACAGCATTGCCTGCCGTAGTGCTTGGGCTTTGTCTGGATTGTGCTGTAGATTTTGATAAAATTCTTTCATCAACTCGCTAGTGGGAGCATCCGGTACTGACCAGAGAGACACAATCACACTGGGTACGCCTGCGGAGATTAAGCTGCGAGACAGTCCAATAACTCCATCCCCGGTAATTTCAGGGAGCAACGCGATTTTCTGAAGTCGGGCAAAAACGAGTGACGATGCCCTACTCCACCGGAGGCGATCGCTAAACCGAAAGTTCAGTAAATTAGCCAAATTGATACTAGTTAGATAGCTAAGTATCTCAGTAATACTGAGATAACTTTATTTTTATGGTTGTTTAGTGCTGTGATGGGAACAAAAAAGTGTAGGATGCCCATTGAGTAATAGTTTTGATGTGGAATATCAAAACAGGGAGTTTGCCGTCATACCATTTCACTAAAAAAATGATAAAGATAGTTAAGTCAGAAATATGAGCAGAAGTTCATGGCAGGAGTCAGCAAAGTAAAAATAAAAGAGTCAGCCGAGGAATTACATGAGCTGCTGAGAAAACAAAAAACAGCATTAGGTAAAGAACGGATTCAAGCGTTGTATTTACTGAAGATAGGGCAGGTAAAGACAATACAAGATTTGGCGGTGGTGTTGGGAAGAGGGAGTGCGACGGTACAAAGGTGGTTAAAGGCTTATACAGAATCGGGAATCACCAGTCTAGTATCAAGAAAAAAGGGTTCAGGACGACCGCCAATCATTAACACAGATGTTCGAGAACAACTTTTAAAAGAATTAGAAGAGCCGCAAGGATTTAAAAGTTATGAAGAAATCCGAACATGGTTAAAAGCGGTAGAGGGTGTAGAAGCTTCATACAAAGTAGTACATGACACGGTGCGTTATCGAATGAAAGCAAAGCTAAAAGTGCCGCGACCAGTAGGGGTAAAACACAACGAAGAAGCAGAATCAGAGTTTAAAAAAAACTCCCCCAATACTTAGAAGTGATTAAAAAACACGTTATTGCACCGATAGATAAAAACAGAAGAATTAGGTACTGGTGTGAGGATGAAAGCCGTGTGGGGTTGAAAACTGAAGCTGGCAGATTAATTACAATAAAAGGTAAGAAGCCGATTGGCATTATGCAATGGAAACGAGAGAACTTTTATTTATATGGATTAGTTGAACCATTAACTGGCGAGTATTTTATTTGGGAATTTTCTCATTTAAATGCAGCTTGTTTTCAAAGATTTTTAGAAAAATTTTCTGCCACTTATCCCCAAGATATACACATTATTCAGTTAGACAATGGTGCTTTTCATTTTAGCAAACATCTTCAGATACCAGAGAATATAATTTGTAAGGATTCAGGTAGCAGAGTATTGACAAAGGGAACACTTGAGGGGGAGTATCACAGATATGAACCACAATCTGCCTCAAGATTTAGACCGAGAAAGTTTGAGCCAGTTATCCAAAGAAGAACTGGTGGACATCATCATTGAGCAGAGCAAGGTAATACGTGAGCTACAAAAAATAATATTAGAATTACAGCAAGAAATAGAGCGTTTAAAAGTCAGCAGAGATTTAGATAGTACTAATTCATCGAAACCTCCATCAGGAGACATCCTCAAAAAGAGCGAAAACAAAACAGTACCGCCTCAAGACCAATCAAATCAGCCAAAAAAGAAACCAGGTGGGCAACCAGGACATCAAGGCAAAACCCGTAAGGGTTTTGGGAGAGTAGATCGCTATGAAATCTTACGACCGACTGATTGTGCCTATTGTGGTCAAAAAGCATTTACGGCAGAGGCAGTAAAAGTAGAAAAGCACTCAGTAGCGCAATTAGTGGAACGTCCAATCGAAGTAGTGGAGTATCAACGCCATACCTGCGTGTGTGAGAGTTGTGGCAATGTACAAACAGCCGCCTGGCCACAAGACATGATTCCAGGACAAGATTTAGGAACGTCGTTACAGGCATTTTTAGGGTGGGCAAATAATTATGCACATATGCCTTATGAAAAACAACAGGAAATGTTGTGGGAACTGGGGCAAATTGAGATTGGGCTGGGGACGTTAGTTGCAACCAATGAGCGAATACAACAAGCGATAGAACCGAGCGTAACTGAGTTAAGTAGTTGGGTAAAACAGATACAACCTAATATCCATGTGGATGAAACGCCTTGGCCAGTTAAAGGGGTTAAAGAATGGTTATGGGTAGTGGCTAATTCTGAATTCTGCCTGTTTACTGCGGCTGATACTCGCTCTAGAGCAGAATTAGAAGCAATTTTAGGCACTGAATATCAAGGTGTAATTATCAGCGACGATTTTAGTGTTTACAATGGCTATCAAGCTGTTTCCCAGCAAAAATGTTTGGCTCATCTACGCCGTCACTTCAAAAAATTGATTCAACTTCCAGGTCTTCACAACAAAACTATTGGCGAAACGTTTGTCGATTTAATTGATGAAGCCTTTAGAAGTTATGGGCGATGGTTTGAGACTCTTAACTCCACCAATTACAACGATTGGGTCAATCAATTCAAATCCAAGTTGCATTCCTCAATTGATCAATGGATTGATAAGGCAGGAGCTACAGCAGGCCAGCTTTTACGTTCCTTGCAAGATAAAGCTCATCAATGGTGGTATTTCCTTGACCATCCTGAAGTCCCTCCTGATAATAATCAGGCTGAACGATCGCTGCGTTTAGCTGTGACAAAACGGAAGGTTAGCGGTGGTTCCCGTTCGATGGAGCGGTTTCAACACACTGCCAATTTGTTGACGGTGGTTCAAAGCTGTCGTCGTCAAGGTAGGTCTGTTATTGATTTTTTTGCACAGGCTCTAATTGCTGATTCTGATAATTCTCTGTCTCGCCCTTCTTTACTTCCTCAATATTAGACCTGAATCCTTACGATTGAGGGTTTAGGAGACTTTATTCGATTCATGATTATCGGTCAGTTACAAAATCCCTATGCCACAATTTC
>NZ_JCACKA010000014.1:0-6648 GCF_059505145.1 Mojavia sp. | reverse complement strand
TACTATCTACGCTAACCTGTTTTTTATTCCCCACACCTTTTTTCGTTCACCCGGGACGCGGTACTTTCAACTTTGCTTTCAGGCGATAATGCACCCAGGAATAGACTGTTGCATAAGTCAGTTCTAAACTATACTCTGCCTTGAGCCATTCGACAATTTCTCCGTAGCTTTTGAAGGCTGCTCCTTTTTCAAGACGTTCTTTTAGTCCCGCTAACGCGGATGGAGTCAAGTGTGGTACTTGCCCAGGAGCGGTTTTAATTTCGAGCAATTCTGATAATCCACCCCGTCGATACTTTTGCAACCATCGGGTTACTGTGGATGTGTCTCTACCCAAGCGATGAGCTAATTCTTGATGCTGTTGTACCTGACCTGTTTTTAACCACCACAATATTTGTAGTCGTTCTTTTTGGCTGGCAGTACGAGTCTGTTTTAGTTGTTTCTCTAAAAATTTTGCGCTTTCTTCAATTACGATTTGCAAACTACGAGCCATAAAATGCACCACTCGAACATCCATTTATTCTATGCAACTTCACATAAAATTGGTATTAGAGTTTTGACTGTTCCCTCAATCTCCCTGGATTTCCAAAATTGATAAACTCGCTGACCTATTTTTACCCTGTTGCCCCCCAAAAATTTATAGCCTGCTTGCTTGAGGGTGAAGGATTTGTATTTTTTAACTTTTTTAAATCCTGGTGGTTTTACTCCTTTCTTGTTATGTTTAAAAAACAATTGGTAGGCTTTCTCGATGCGTTGACAGATATCTTGCACAGCTTGAGAACCTACTGATTGCCAGCATGGATTACGCTTTCTCAACTTGGCAATGTGAGACTGAAGTTTTGTACAACTTAAATGCTTGCCCCACATCCGATAGTAGCGTTTGTGTAGAGCAATGCAATGATTATAAATTACCCCAGCAGCATTTATTATGCGCTTGAGGTATCTATTTCTTTTGTGTTGATAAAGCTTAAACTTCAGTGTTTTCATATTAGTATTTTACCAAAAATATGAAGCTAAAAACTCAAATGATTTTTAAATTAAGCAAAGTCGCCCTTGAAGGGCGAGGCTTTAAACCCATGTTTTTGGTAATAGTTTTCAAGGTGCTTTTTATCTGGAAAAAGGTTATTAAGCTATTGTGCTTACAAACTGCACTATTAAAATTGTGCATAAATCACTTAAACCTTCTCCCCTGCACCTGAAGCTCCCCAAGTTTGCTTGGAGGGAAACCAACGCCACTTGCTTCACTTGGGGAGCCACCCCCGTGGGCGGGTTCCCCACGCCAGTCCGCACAACGGGGAGCCACTGCTTTGGGCGGCTCTGCCGACTTGTAGCAAGTGGCGTGGGAACCCCCGCAAGCGGCTGGCTTGACTTGAGGGGAGTGGCGTGAAACCCCTACTTACCCGTCAGTGGCTCCTCCTGGCAACTTCTCTTCCTGCCCCCCTGCGGTCTAAACTGCAAATTAGATGTTTAATAGATTAGGCTACTAACTGCTGTATAATAACATCTTTAGTTGTAGTTGTTTGTCTCGCTGTAGTGGCAGCGGGGCTTTTACTTATCAAGCCCAGTCAGCAGGGTAGAAAGATAACTTACTGTAAGATTCCCCTTTGCTCTCTTCTTGCTGCTCACTTCAAAATCATTTCGTTGTTTCGTATCGTACTTAGATTCTGAACCTGTTGCATCCATGCGCTGATTGCAGTCACTTCATCAGTGCCAGCAGCGATCGCACTAATCACTTGCTCTTGATACAAAGATTCAGCATCGAATGGCACGCTTGAAAAGCTCTAAGCTATGTGGAATAAGGACTACGGCTTTTAAAGCTATTGAACAGTGCCGGGATGGGTCAGGCAATTGACTTTGATGCAGTTTCATGGAAGCGATCGCCGATAAAGTTCATCGCGCATAGTGATCGCTGTACAGAGACGTGGATGAGATATAAAAGTTATGTAAATTTTGTGCTAAGTAGAAAAAGCTTACTCGTTCATGAAATACTTTCAAAAAGACGAGCAAGCAAATATAACTATTACTACTGTGACACTACGAGTACAAATCCTCACTTGATAATTTAGTCAAAGTTTAGGTTTAGCTTTGAAAGAATTATTGCCAGAATCTGCAATCAAACTTACAATCTTTAAACTGAAAATTAAATATAAAAAGCGATTATTTGACCCATTTATTACTTTGTGGGCGTTTTTGTCGCAAGTTTTGGATAGTGATAAAACTTGTCATAATGCTGTGAGTAAAATAATTGCACATTTAGCAGAGTCAGATGTAGAAATTCCTTCATCAGATACGAGCGCTTACGTCAAGCTAAGGCGAGATTGCCAGAAAAATTATTAGAGAAGCTTTTCAGCTATTCAGCACAAAAACTGGAAGAGAAAGTAACTCAAAAGTATTTATGGTGTGGTCGAAATGTTTTAGTGATAGACGGCTTGACGGTATCTATGCCAGACACTGTAGAGAACCAAAAAGAATACCCAAGGGCCTAGCACTCAAAAACAGGGATGTGGCTTTCCAATTGCTAAAATTGGTGTAATATTCAGTTTAGTAACAGGAACTGCTGTTGCTTTATGCATCGACGTTTTGAACACTCATGATATTAAACTAGCCAGGAAATTGTACAGTTTCCTCAAACCCAAGGATGTGCTTTTAGGAGATAGAGCATTTTGTGCTTATGCTGATATGGTTACAATTACTAAACTTAGTTGTGATACTGTATTTCGGAAGCATCAATCCCGCACAACAACCATGCGAAAAGGTAAAATTGTTGGCGATTGCGACAAGCTTGTTACTTGGTATAAACCTAAAAGATGCCTACAAGGATTGAGCAAGGATGAATTTGGGCTGCTACCTTCTGCCCATAACTGTAAGAAAAATTTACTACTACATTGTTATTCCTGGTTTTCGCACTCAACGAGTCAGCTTAATTACTACTCTTTTAGATATAGCAACTTGTTCTACTCTCGAAATTGTTGGACTTTACGGTAAACGGTGGGATGTGGAATTGGATCTGAGACATCTAAAAACTACCTTGGGTATGGATATTTTGCGATGTAAAACACCCTCAATGATCCGCAAAGAAATTTACGTTTTTTTACTGGCTTATAATCTACTTCGTAGTTTGATGTGGGATGCTGGAACTACTTACACCACTTCTCCATTACGCCTATCGTTGCAAGGTACTCGCCACCATTTAATTAACTTTATTCCCAAATTATTAGCAGCAACTTCAACAAAACGCCTCCGAATTTATCGCAATGCAGCTTAAAGTTATTGCTCACAAGGCTGTTCCAGAACGCCCAGGTCGTAGTGAACCACGAGTTCGTAAACGTCGCCCCAAAATTTACCTCTTGATGACCAAACCCCGACAAGAATTGTTTTAGCTGTAAACTTTTAGGGATATCGCTTTTCTTTTGAGATTCCCGTTCCCGTCGTCGCCGTTGGTTGTAATAGTACCTTGGCGGTTGCACTCTGACATCTGGCAAACAAACTCCCAATGATTAATTTGTTGTTTGAGTCGATGCTCTACAAGTACAATTTGGTTTTTGTATTTTGGGTTTTTGTTAGAGATTAAAAATGCGTCACCCAAAGCATAAAACCCAGTCGAAATATAATACCGCTTGTATGAATTCATCAAAGCATCCCAGGCTTCTTGCAGTTGTTGTTGGTTCATTTGGTGAAAGTTGAATTTATCATTCCAACTATGCGGAGCAATATTTATGCAGCCGAACGTCTGGAGATGTCTTTTGATTTTGATGGGGTAAGTA
This sequence comes from Mojavia sp., assembly GCF_059505145.1. Classification (NCBI taxonomy): domain Bacteria; kingdom Bacillati; phylum Cyanobacteriota; class Cyanophyceae; order Nostocales; family Nostocaceae; genus Mojavia; species Mojavia sp. The sequence goes on along the minus strand of NZ_JCACKA010000014.1, from coordinate 2,887 downwards.
TTGGTGTAACATCCTCGAATGGAGTTTTGATATCCAGAGGAGTTTCTAACTGCGCTTGGAGTATTGCAACTTGATTGAGATGTTCATCAATTTCCGACAATATTTGTTTTTCAGATTCTTGAGGCGAAAGCTGTTGAATTTCACTCTCGCTCATGTAAACTATATCTTTGCTATTCTTATCAGGTAATAACCCGTACTGCCACCCTGCCCCACTTTCGGTTGCAATCAAACTGTCACTTGGGACAAATTCAATCCCTACAACTATTCCCTGTTTTGTGCGTTGACCAAATGTAAATCTTGGATAACCCCAGCCGCGTGGAATTGTGATTGTTACTTGCATACAACCTCTCCTTCTGGATTATTTCTGGTTTAATCATCAAAGCGGTTCAATCTTTGATTACTGAACAATTAGCTTTCAACTTATACTTGGCGTAGCAATACTATTTGTGCGAAAATCTTCGAGTTGAATCGATTTTATTTTCTTAAGCGATCGCTAGATAAATGAAACAGCGATCGCTTGAGTTTTTAGAACAACTTTGTGGTTGACTGCTGCCGTGGTGTAATTTTTTGGCAGACAAAAAGCGGTCTGCTGTTAACAAACCGCCTCTGAACTTGATAAGTTGTCTTGAAAACTGGGAAGCTCTTTTATTGCGTAAATCTTGCTAATAGTTCTTCACGGGTCAATTGCAGACACAAGGGAGTAAATTCTTCTGGTGATAACTGTAGTAAACCATTAACAACTCTCGACAATTCATCATCTACAGCACCGAATCGAACTTTGAGCAAATTTTCTACTACTTGGCGTTGTCCTTGCTCGACACCCTCTTGTACCGCAGCAGCCCTGGCTTCTTCGTAAGCTTGGGTTAAGTTCATAATTAGCTCCTGGTCATCTTGAGTTAACTCTTGTTGTGCCATAACACTAATACGCCATCTGTAAATTATCTCCAGTACATTGCGACGCAAGCGGTTTGCTCTTGGCAGTGCCACCAATTCACTGACGGCTTGCTGCTGAACTTTTCCCCGACCCAACAGCCGAAACCACAACGTGTCTGGAGTTAAAGGTAGTTTATTAATCGCAACTATTGCTCCTCGCTCCCCTTCGGGCAGAAAATATACCCCATTAGGCCAATTGTCTAAATCTAGTGTAGCCCCAAAAGCTTTAAGCAGAGTTTGTGAGGCACTGGGTGACAAAATCCACAGTCTTGCTAAATCATCTTCCGCTAATGTTGTGTCTTCCCGATTAGCTTCACGTTGGGAGTCGGCAATCACGGTAAACAATTTTTGAAGACAACTACGTACTTCGGAAAAACTGGGCTGATTGCGAAACGGTTCTAGCAGTGCCGTATTTAAGAAAGCAATTCTGCCCAACAGTCCTAAAGTTTCTGCATCAGCAGTAGAGTTTGGGGTTGCAGAAAATAGAACATCAACAAACCTTGTTTCATCTGTAACTTCTTGATTTGTACTTACTTCTCCTAAAGGAGACAGTAATTCTTTAAGAAACTGCTTGGCAAACTGATCGTGCGGTTTGGTGGTCATATCAAAAATTAGAATTTAGCGATGATTGAGCATGATTGATTAAGTCAACTAAACTGGTTATTTGTTGTGTCACAGATGCAAATCTCCATCTCATAAATATTTAACGCAACAAGCATTGTAAGTAGGCAATATCGAATACAGCTAACCATAACCAACAGTTTGAGCTAATAAAGCGTTTTTTGGCAAATATTCAAGCCCAATAACCAGACCTTGAATATTGCTTGTCCAAAATGAATCAAGGAATAAATTCTTAAAAAATACTAAAAATTAATTGCATAATTTTTCCTGATTGTTAACTTTAATAAGTCTCAGCAAAACTTTTAGAAATATGTTAGTTGAGCAGCCCCACTTAAAAAAGCCATAGCTATAATCAGTATCTAGGAGAAGAAAAACTAGATGCACTATTAATTAAAGTGATTGCTATGAGCAATTACAGGTTTTATTTGGTAGTCAGTGACATCAAGAAGTAGAGAGACACAACCTTTCTACATTAACTATTTAAGAAATTCAAAAGCAGAGCAATTCTTAAATAAAGTTGAAGTTTTTAGACAGCTTCAACTGCAAAATTTTGCCTTAAACACAGTTGAAATAAGTTTTTTAGCAATCATATATAACTATGACATTTTATCAGTTACGCACAGGAGAGTTTTTTTGTTTTTCTGGAATGACAAAAGCCAAAGTTTATCGAAAAGTAAATGCATCTTATTGCAGTCAAAACGGTTTGTTACAAAGAATCCGCCCACATACAAGAATAATGCGGTTGACTTCATCAGAAGTCAAAGAATATCTAGCTAAAACAAACGAACTCAACCTTTAGCACTAATATGGAACCTAACTATAGATGGTAAAGCGGTTTTCATCTGTGTCTGTAGGATGAACAGAAGTTAATCAAATGGAGATTCCATGTACAGTATCTGTATATCTCAAGACTTAGATGTTGAACTCACCTTGGCAAAGTCCCATCCCCTTGTCACAATATCTAAATCTCAAAGTCGTAATGTATTTCGAGAGTGATGATCACTGGGTTCCAATTAAATACTGTCGTTTATCACGAGCAATTGAAATTCATTACCGCATAGTATCCCAAGCCGGGAAAGAAGTTCTCATCTTTCCTGTTGATTTAGATCCGAACCTTTTTAACAAACAATAATTTGAATTAGCTAATACTCTCGCAGATTAACTATCGATAACGGGAGTATTTTTTATTTGCTAGATGGCTTAACACAAGTGCTATTCATTGATGAGTGCGATCGCTTTATTGCTGCCGCGAACGCATTTTACTGGGGGCTATACTAGGGCTTTGTTGCATGAAACAGAAACAAGACACACCAACTCTTAGCAGAGTTAATGA
>NZ_JCACKA010000013.1:0-6808 GCF_059505145.1 Mojavia sp. | reverse complement strand
TATCTTAACGGTTTACTTGCTATTTGAGTGTTTCTGCCAAAAGTGGATGCTCCCTGTTTAGCCCCGTGATGCCATGAAATTCCACAGTTAATTGTCAAGAATGTGGCACACATTGCCCTCATACGGAAGTTCATCCAGCCCATCGTTTATAGTTGGCGCATACTTGCATCAATCAGTGGAAAACCTGTCATTCCCTGTTGCCATGCCTCGAATAATTCCTGCTTTTCTGGTGACAAGGGTTCTGGTGTGTATAAATTATCAAATTCTCTGTAGCGATTGCTGTAGGCAATCTCTGGATGAAAATACAGTCTTTGAGTAAAACTATCATGCCAGCGCAAACGCTCCCGAAATGCTTTTAAGGAGAAGCATGATTTAGGCTGATTTTTCAGTTCTTCTGCTCTGTTGCAAAATATCTGTGGAATTGCCTTCAAATAAGTACAATTTACTTCCTAATTTGTGCAGATTATAGTCAAGGTTGGACAAAGACTCAAACAAAAACCTGACTCTCCCCTTTCCCACATCTGCCCAGGTATAAAACCAAGGATCAATAATGAACAATGGTAAAACTGCTGCACCGTCAGCGCTTGCCAATGTCACAATCTCATTATCAGTTAGCCGCAAATCTCGCCGAAACCACAGAAGGTGCATAATTCAACTTTTTCAGCCTACAATACATTTGTACCAAATGGCTGTGAGTTTTTCTACTCTAGTAATTAGATTGGTTACAACTCATTCACCACTGCCTTCAAACAGTGGCAGTTGTATTACTTGTGTTTGCTTCGCGTTCTCTAGGTTAAACAATGCAATTCCTAACAACCTAACGCTGCGGTTTTCTAACTCAACTGTTTCAAACAGTGCTGTCGCTGTTGCAATGATAGTTTCTAAATCACGGGTGTAATTAGGTAGAGTTTTACTGCGCGTGATTTGCTGGTAATCAGAAAACTTGATTTTTAGAGTTAACGTGCGTCCCCTTGTGGAGTTCTGTTCAAGCCGTTGTTGGACAAAAGAAGCAATTTGTTCGAGTTCGTGTAGCATTTGAGCGCGATCACTTAAATTTACCGCAAATGATGTTTCTGCACCAACCGACTTGCGGACTCTGTTCGGCTCAACTGCACGATCATCTTCTGCTAGAGCTATCTTATAGTAATGATGCCCCACCTTCCCAAAATTTTGTGTTAACTCAGCAAGCGAGCGCGCTTTCAAATCTGCACCAGTATGAATGCCGAGCGAGTGCATTTTCGCTGCTGTTACTTCCCCGATTCCATGAAATTTCTCAATCGCTAACCCTTCCACAAAAGCTTTAGCATCCTGGGGTAGAATTACCGTTAGTCCATTCGGCTTGTTCTGTCCTGATGCCATCTTTGCCAGAAACTTATTAATTGACACGCCTGCCGTTGCTGTTAACTTTGTTTGTTCTAGAATTTCTGCTTTGATGTGTCTGGCGATGGTGGACGCATAGGGGATGTTTTGTTTATTCTCGGTCACATCCAAGTATGCTTCATCCAAAGCTACCCCTTCAACTAAATCGGTGTAGCGTTTGAATATTACGTGGATTTGGGCAGAAACTTCTCGGTAGACATCAAATCTCGGTCGCACGAAAATAAGGGAGGGACAACGAGCGAGCGCACTTACTGATGGCATGGCTGAGTGGATACCGAATTTTCTTGCTTCATAGCTGGCTGCTGCTACCACACCCCTTTGATTTGGACTGCCGCCAACAACTAATGGCTTGCCTCGGTATTCTTGATTGTCACGCTGTTCTACCGATGCGTAGAACGCATCCATGTCCACATGAATTATCTTCCTCCAAAACTTTACTGAGGTACACATTTATAGCCACTAACTACTCTTGGACAAAATTGGCGAATAAACTTGGTATCTAAATAAATTCATTTACTATCTCTGATGCTTGCTTCAGCCATGACTGCTCAATACCTGTGTAATAGCTAGAATGATTGGCAATTCTCTCCACTACTTTTGCCAAATCAGCATTCCCCGCACGTACTCCTAATCCATTAATCGAACATTCAATCTGCCTGACTCCTACATCCAACCCTACCAATGAATTCTCCAAAGCAAAACCCAAGTCATCATGGCAATGAACACCAATGATTGCCTGTTCAATATTTGGGACTCTTTGCTTCACCATTTCGATTAGATGCGAAAATTCTTTTGGCTTCGCTACCCCTAGACTGTCAGGAATGGTGATTGTCATGGCACCGCTATTAATTGCTGTTTCCACTGCTTTGCATATCACATCAGGATGGCTGCGAGTGGCATCAAACGCTGACCATTCTACATTTGGGCAATAGTTTCTGGCTAAGGATACACTTTCTCTTATGGTTTGGATTAACTCTGACGCTGACATATTTGCTGGGATGCGAACTGGAGTGAATATATTGATTCTTCCTTTTTGGGTTTTTTTGAGTGCAGCCGCCACTGCCGTAATTTCTTGGGCTTTACTACTAGCCAAACCACAGACTGTAGAATTTTTTACCTGCTCTGACACCAATAACATTTCTTCAGCATCTTTGTCGAATACTCCCGGATAACCGACTTCAATCACATCTACTCCCATTTGGTCAAGAATCTTTGCCAAGCGAATCTTTTGCTCAACTGTCAACTTGCGCTTTAAGGCTAATTCTCCATCTCTTAAGGTTGTATCAAAGATTGTAATTTTTGTTCTTTGGCTGACTTGAGGCATAGCAATTTCAATACTTCTGTACAAATAATTTTTTGTGAGCTTAAATTCGATCTATGTCATGGCTAAATTACTTATAAGCTTAATCATTGCCAACTACAAGTATTTAATTGAGCTAATAAAGAAGATGCGTTACCCTCACCTCTTCTGCTTCCACTCAATCTTGTATTCCTTCTCCACCGCCGCCAGTAGCTTCGCCTGCAACGAAGACAGATAAGGTTTGGCTTGCTTGCCCAACCCCTGCAACAGCCAATCTACTGACGGGTCACGGCTGGCCACTGCATTCAACTGCCGCAATCGCATACATAGCTGCTCCATAAAGAGGCAATCTTCATCTAGCAGTTCCAAGGACTTCAGGTGTTCAATTTTTACTGTATAGTCGCCATCCCAGGTCTGGAGTGTGCAACTGTATTCACCAACGTGAGTGACCACGCCCCAATAACCACCTTTGCCCCTCAAGTCTGGGTTGTCTTTGGGTACGAGAACGCAGATTTCGCCCTTTCTGTAGGGATTCGGGATAGGAGTTCTTTCTCGAATTTTGTCTACAATGTCCTTAACTACCCGGCCAGAAGGAACTTTACCACCCACTTGCTCTACTGCTTGTCGCCATACCTCTTGTTGCTGAGATGCTTCTAGTTTAGTGAGCGGACGTACTTGCCCTTCACTGGTCGGCAGGATTTGTGTCTGAGCAGATTCGACTGTTGCAGCATTGGACTCACTTTCATTTTGTGTCCAAATTGGACACATTTTTATTAAATTATCTACAACCCCAGCTGCTTCCATTAACCTATAAGGATGACGGCGCTCGAATCCAAATCTATCTTTGCAATATTCCTCAAAGGTTCGGTGAGTAGAACGGTACAATCTGCGATCGCGCAACTCCATGAGTGCCTTTCCACCCTCGTAAAACGCTCTCTCCACTTTCCGCTCCAAATGCAGGCGATCTCGCTGTTCCTGCTCAGTTAACTCCGGGACTTCAACAGCCGCCACCTCAATTGTTGCTGAAGCTGGATTATCTTGCTGTTGGGTATCTTTTGCAGGTTTCAGGGCTGGCTTTGGAGGAGTAGAATCCTTGGGAATGGATTTCGCGCGTCTAGAAGGTGGCTTGTTCATTGTCCCACCCCCAGGCTGACAGGGCTTAGATTGATATTTAGTTGTGTCATCATGATAGTAAGCTTTATTTTCTCTTCCCCATCCCTCCATTGAGGTTGGGGTTTTTCATTAGCTTCTTCTATATTTGCATTTGTCGTCAATTGCTTTGTTTAACAGACCGAACAAATTGGCTTGTTTTCACTACTTGTAACTCTCATCCAAATCACACACCATTTAGGGACATTAATTAAATTTCAATTTCAAGCTGCATCTGTTTTCCTGTCTAAAGCTTTTGAAACTTGTATAACCATGAAACCTACCAAAAAATCTGAAATCCTAACTCTTAAGAAATCACTTGCTACACAGCCAGCACCAGAGGAAGTTTCTCCAGTTGATACCGCCATTACTTCCGAACCTGTTATTGAGCAGCAGCCAGATGTAGATGTAGAAAGCCTTGCCCCAGAATATTTCACTAGCTACGCTCCGGTGCTTGAATATCCCACAATCAGATCTGTTGCTAACTCTGGCGGTTGGCAAGCTTCTGATATCTGGCGCGAGTTGCGTGTTGATGGTTTGTGTGATTGATATTATCAGTTGCAACAACTCGCCGTGCTTTTGTCTGAGTTGCAATAGTTTTCGCACACAAGTACTTGATGTGTTGGTCAGCCTGAACTCTTCCAGTAGTTAATTGCAATACATCTCTGGCTGAAATATTTACTGAAATTATCAAATTTTGTAGTTAGTTTTTATTATTGTATAGCCAAACCCCCAGCAGTTATAGCTGCAAAAATGTAAGGAGATACTTTTAATACTTAGTATTTACTACCTTGGGGTCAAGGTACGGCTAAACTTGCGCTCAAGAGTGAGCGTTTGAGTGTGAGATTCTGTCTGCCCTGACATTCGTTTCGCATATTCTGGGAATTTTTCCGCTTATATGGAGGTGCGATGCGCTCGCGGCATCAATACAATGATTTGTTCTCAAAAGGCAACGTCTGCCTCAATCAGTTGCATTAGGAGTATCAATGTAATAGTTGCCATCGTTGCATACATTCTACTAACTAGTTTCAACAGCACTGCCCTTTGGAAGGGTGATTGAAAACCCATCATTGTTTCTGTATTTGTTGGTGCAATTATTGGAGCAGCCACAGCCATTGCTACTGACCTCTACTGTTTACGCGTACAACGTCTAGCCCATCAACAGGATGAAGACTCCACAGATTGGGAAGAAGACGAAGAATGAAGGATATTCGCACAAGTCAGCTTAGATGTATGGTTTTGGAATAACTTAAGTGTATAGAGTATGCCTTGACTCTAAATTCTATGGGTAAGCGAAAGAAAAAAAAGCAAAAAAAATTATTCCCTTGGTTGATAGAACAAGAAAACCTATTTATCCCTAAAACAGGTAACGAAATAGTTACAGACGCTGGCTGGGATAAAATAGCGTTTGATGATGCTCCTAAATTTTTCACCCGTCAAACAATTCAAGATTGGTACGAATCATTTTTAGCAGAACTAGACATCTTTCAACTCGTTCAAGAATCTACCATAAACGTAGATTTAGAAGATGAACAAGCAGTTGATGAGTTTCTAGCCAATTACAATCACACGCCTCAAGAACTAAGCTTAGTTGTCGCTAAAGCTGTCTATCAACATTATGCTTGGGTGAGAGTCTTGCTAATTTCTACACCTGATGTTGAGGAACACTATTTTCAGAATCATGAAATGGAGGCAATACGTCTAGGAATCCATCTGCGGAACTATCTCAACGAGGAAATTCCAGTAATTAACGACTGCCTAGATGCGGTTAGATATTTCTACGGCAGATATCCCAATATAAATTGGCAACCAAGAAAATATGTTTCAGCCGCTTACAAGCTCAAGATATCTCAAGCGACTCAGATATACAACGAGCAGGCTTGGGAGCAAGAGTGGGACGAAGATTGAGATGAAGGGTGGAGCCAATAATTTTTAGATAACGCCAGCAATATATAGAAGTTATTTCTCCCAAACTCAAGAATCATCGCATCATATATGAAGCTAATAATTTAGCGGTAGATCAGCATAGATTCGGAAAACTACTAGAAGTCAAATATAAAAATGGTTACAATTGTACTTAAGGTTTATTATTGTATTGCTCTTTTTCCAGCCATCAAATGATTGGCAATCGTCACCACCTAAATAGGCTACAATAAAGCCGCAAAAAGTTGGATTTAACTTATAAATTTATCGTATCCAAATTAGATAATTTTTATATTTTTATTACAAATTAGGACAAATAAGGTTTTTAATATTCTCCAACAAACTTTATTGCTATTATCTAGCTTTTCTCTCCCTTTAGATAGTTGCAAAAATTAAGGAGCTTTGCAGACACAACTTTTGACTAAATAAATATATTTTTATTATTGAAAAATCCTCAATTAATAACTACAAATTATCCTAAATTCTAAATTCTTAAAACCAGCTTTAAAATCAATATTTTTACTTGATAAATTTTTCATAATATGTCAAATTCTTATATATTAAGTTCACAGGCTCAAATCAATACTTTAATATTCATTAACTTTTTCTAAATTTAGAAAACAAGTACTTGTAAATACAGGTTTTAGATTTGGATGAAAATTAATAGTAATAAAAGTGCATTAATAGCACTTCTTTCTTTGCTTATGACTTCTCCATCTAACGCGCAAATGACTCCCGATCTTACTCTGCCCAACAATTCAAATATTAAGATAGACGGAAACATCAAAACTATTGATGGTGGAACTCAAGTAGGAAATAGCCTATTCCACAGCTTACGCGACTTTTCAGTTACTACCCCCTAGCTATCTAATTGGTATGAAAGAGGCTGAGACTCAAGCACAGTAAGAAGTTCCTGATGTTGATTAACCAAAGCTTGTATTGTGGAAACTGGATTACGATGAAGGCGACGTTTCTGTTGGCGAGAAGCTTCAGCCAAAGCTAATGGGAGCATCCACTTTTGGCAGAAACACTCAAATAGCAAGTAAACCGTTAAGA
>NZ_JCACKA010000012.1:0-6949 GCF_059505145.1 Mojavia sp. | reverse complement strand
GATGACTTTGAAATCCTTATTAGTTTTTGTTAGGAAATAAGGTGCGTTTCCCCTGAGCATTTGTTGGTTTAATTGATGAAGCTTTTAGACACTACGCTCACTGGTTTAAGACTCTTAACTCCACCAATTACAACGTAGTGGTCACTCAATTCAAATCCAAGTTGCAATCCTCTATTGATCAATGGGTTAACTTAGCAGGGGCTACAGCCGCAAACCTTTTACGTTCTTTGCGCGATAAAGCGCATCAATGGTGGTATTTCCTTGACAATCCTGAAGTTCCCCCCGATAACAATCAGGCCGAACGAGCGCTGCGTTTGGCTGTGACAAAACGTAAAGTTAGTGGTGGTTCCCGTTCAATGGAACGGTTTCAACACACTGCTAATTTGCTGACGGTGGTACAAACTTGAGGCAGCGCGTTGGGCGGCTCTGCCGACTTGAAGCGACTGCCGTGTCGCCGTCAAGGTAGGTCTGTCATTGATTTTTTTACACAGGCTCTAATTGCTGATTCTCATAATTATCTGTCTCACCCTTCTTTACTTCCTCAATATTAGACCTGAATCCTTACCAATAAATTTCTTTAAAATTATAATATATACATTTTGTCAATACCCTTAATGATATATATTAAAGCAATAGCTTTTTCATATATAATTTTTCAACTCCCTTAGTAGGAGGAAGAGATAGAGGATAGCTAAAGAAATAAAAACTGCGGGATTTAAAATAAGATGTCTTAAAGCTTGAGGAAGATCAGCGTTTAGTAACCGCTATTAAAGATGAGGCTTCAACCACTTGAAATAAATTAAGCCGGAATTGTCACCAACCGTCCGCCGTCGCATAACCTTTGCAATGCTGAGTTAATATGGCGAGGGGTTGCGTCGGGATTGCGACTGTTGATGTTGGGCGACGACGAGAATGGCGGATTCATCAGCACAACTGAGGGCTGAGTCTTTCCTGCCAAATAGTCGTTGATTTGTTCTGCGTTGACTGAAAATAATGGTGTGCCAGGAAACAGCCGACGCAGAATCTTGGTTCTGTCGGGTGAAAGTTCGTTGAGCATAAGACTCGCCCCGTACAACTTGGCAAACTGAGCCAGAATCCCAGTCCCAGCACTTGGTTCAAGAGTCAGGTCGTGAGGAGTGATTTGTCCAGCCATTGCCACCAAGTATGCCAACGGTAGCCCAGTCGAGAATTGCTGGAGTTGCAATTGCTCCTGGGTGCGGCGGGTGTGTGTGGGACAAAGCGACTCAAGCAGTTGCAGTTGTTCTAAGGGGTTGTGTGGTATTCCTTGGCGGCGGAGGTAGAGAATTAGTGCAACTTCAACAGCCTCATACGCATCCTTCCACAACCACTTGCCCTCTGCCGCAGTGCCGTTGAAGTAACGATTCATTTGAGATTGAATCGTTTTTGTAGCAATAGGACGATGATCAATGAGTGATTTTGTTAGTTCTTGGGCAACACCAAAGATTGACTGCCCATAATCTAAAACGGTTTGCAGGTCGAATAGGCAACCCTGTGTAGCGATTTGGCTGACCATGACTATTATATATAGATATAAATTTCACAAAAATTCGGCGTAGCTGATTCTGAAGAGTGAGCAAAGCAATCAAATTAGACTTAATTGCTTGATGTGGATTTCTTGTGGATGCTCACGTTCGAGCCAATCAAAAGCACATTCCAGGTTGAGCAAGAATTCTCGCCACTGTTTCGGTTCGGAGATACCAGCAGATGTTTGTTTTGCTGCATATTCGTTTACCAACAGGGCTAACTCAATCATGTGCTTTGTAAGTATCGAATGCCAGTTGGTTGCACTTTTCTCTAACTCGCCGTTTGACTCTAAGAGGCGAAGTTTTCTGTGAATATGCTGTAGCGAGCTTGGAAATATTCTCCCGACAGCGCAATTGTTCTTTCCAAATGCTCTCTGGCAACTGCAAACTCCGGCTCAACAGGGGCATACTGGAGGGCTACTACTAAAGCACAGTAGGCTGCTTGCATTATTCTAATTTTTAAAACGACAAAAAGAGCGATGGCTTTGCCAACGCCAAGGGCGAACGCTTGTAGTAATTGCGATCGCCTCTTTCAGAATCAAGTTGTGAGGTTAAGCCACCGACTTCTGGCGAGACTTACGAGGTGTTACCGTAGTTTTCGGCTGGCTAGTTTTGCTGGTTTTGGTAGATTTTGGTTTAGCGGATTTAGTAGATTTGGTGGTTGCCGCTTTCGGTTGTACAACAGAAGCTGCTGGCAGTAGCAATTTTAAGGTAGGGAATTGAAGTACAACAGGTTCAGGCTGTATTGCGGTTGGTGGAAGGTCTGTGTCAAGATCCCAAGGGCTAGGCAGTTGCGCGAACTCTGGTTCCGATTCTGGTGTAGCGATTGTTAGGAGTGCTGATACAGTGACTGCTGCTGCGATTACTTGATTTGTTGAAGCGATAGGTGCAATCGCGATCGCAGAATATGAATACGGTAGCCAGAACAAGCCGTTTACGAAGTCTACGAACACAAGGCTAACGAAACTCATGAAAATAACTCCAATTGCCAAGGACAAGATTGATTGAATATCCATTGTTGTTCTCCTGAAGTACGAGAGATGTTCATTGGCGAATAGCGAAGCGTTTGAACTGTATGCTTTTGAAAAATTTAGAAAGTAGCAAAAGATTTAGGCACAAATTTTGGTGTGGAGGATTAAATTTGTAGAAGCCTGATCCTCTCTGTAAATTTGGCTCCCGCTAAAGGGTGAGAATGCCCGATAAACCTGTAGTGAAAACTGGGCAATTAGGCTAAAAAATCTGATGAGAAAGGCTAAGATTCAGAGTGGTGCTGAACAACTTCCAACCATTAAGCCGTAGTAAACGAAACAATGGCCAGTAAAGAAATTCAAGTCAAAGAGTACACTGTCCGAGCGCACAAACGACAAATCCATACGCGCGTTTTTAACTTCGTCTGTAAGCAATGCGATCAATCAACTTCTCGTGAGACTTATGGCCCACGACCCCTGTACTGTGAAACCTGCCGTCCTCCAGGGCCTCCTAAAAAGTCTTCTGTTGCTGCACCTGCCAAGAAAGGTAAGCCCAGGGCTAAGGTTTATAAAAGCGATATTGATTTTCAAAAGTCTTCGTGAGCGATCGCTGATTATAAACAAAATGCTTCTGGATAATGGCATACCAGAAGCATTGAGTGTGTTTTACTTTGGGCGATTTGAACCGTTTACCAGTACAATTGTACTGTCTAATGGGTGTTTTGTTAACCTGTAGAGATCGCCTACTCAATCTTCCAACCATCGAAAAGGTTGGGCTGGTCTACACCGTACTGTCGTTGAACTAGCCGTCGTAGTTCTGCTACAGAATTGGCCGATTTCATCAGAATCAAAATTGATGTGATGTGTGGGGACAATCTCTGTTTCGTTGTCTCCTCAAGCAACTGATGTATTTTGTGCTTTCTGTGGCCATTGGGTAATACAGGGTTAACTTGATCAAGTTTGAGTTTTTCCTCTGGTGTCATCCAACTATAGACAAACTCCCAGTAGTACAAGCCATTGCGAATGTTCTTTTTGTGCAGCTTGGTGATCCTTGCCAAGTTTTCTTCAAATTCTGTTTCAAACATTCTTGTCCAAGGCTGGGGCGTTTCCAGAATGCGATTTAGTTCTTGCCTTTGCTTGGATGATGATTGATATTGTTCTGGTAGCCAACCTGTTTTGGCTTGAATGAAACTGTTGATTCCAATCGCACCAATCGCATCCAAAGCCGCTGCCGCTTCTGGTTTTCCCTTGCGTTCATAGTAGCGCAGAATCCCCCAGCAAACTTGAGCTTTAATCGGGGTGGTTTCTCCTCCTTTAACAGTGGTTTTATCGGTCAGGTATAAGTCGCTTTCTACAAGGCTTTGAAGCCAATATGGTGCTTTGTTTTCGGTCAGGTTTTTTAGCAGATTTTGCACCGTACTCAGCCGCACTCCACACAGCCTTGAATTCAAAATTCAAAATTCAAAATGCAAAGTTAAAAAGAAAGAAAAATTTTGAATTAAATTTGGGTACAAGCCCCACTGATTTTAATTTTGAATTGATAATTTTTAATTTTGAATTGTTTTGGCTCATCCCTGATTCTCCAGTGCTGGCAATGGTGAAATATCCTACACCATCTATTTCTTGGCGCAAGATATCGTCAGACATATTGGTTTGTCCTTAAAGCTTGTGATTGAGCGTAGTCGAATTTTTGAAACTTGAACGGTAGCTAACCCGTTTTCTGCTGTTTAAAGCGAAGCGTGTCGATCAAAGATTGATTCAGTTCCTAGTAATCCACGATGCAAACTTTTCGCACGGTGGATTACTATCTGTGTGAGATTAGCTTTGTTTGCTGTAGACTCTCTTGGCAAAGGCGGAACAGCTTAGACGCGAACATGGGGCAGCAATGTCTGTGCTACGAATAGTCAAAGGTGAGGATGAGTATTCACTGACAACCCAGATCAACTTTGTGCCGATGATTAATTGTCGATTGATTGCATATATAGTCATTGGACTTGTCCTTGTTTGAAGCGAGGAGATTACAATCGGTCAAATCCGTTGAGCAAAGCTAGAACAAGCTTACTGAGGAAGGTTGTCTTAAAGGTATATGAGAAAAATTTTCTCACAAAGTACATATTAAACACTGAGCTTGAAATAGTGATAAATATAACATTTATTACTGTACCCTAAATGACACCTAAATAGTCCCCATATAGGGGTCAAATTACTCAATAAATATTGAGTAAGCTTATGGGGGTCATTTGGCAGTCATTTATCCCCCATAATAAATTTTGAATTTTAACTTTAGTAAATAAGGTTAACAGACGTGGCATAAAATAATTAACGTCAAGCTTAAGCTGATCGAGAATATCGCCTAAAACTATTAGCCTAACTATTTGAAATTTGAAAAATTGGTTTAATAAAGTTGCTTGATTTCGTAGAACAAGCATTACAATGGTCTATTCTAGAATTTAGCTGTCAACATTAAACAGTAGTATTCGCTAAATACTCAATTCTTGAAATTACAACTCTAATTATTTATGAATCGAAAGTCCACAAAAGTAATTGCTATTGTGAATCAATCCGGTGGGGCAGGTAAGTCAACATTAACTCAAAACCTTGGTTATCATCTTGCACTTAAACACAGAGTATTACTTGTGGATTTAGACCCACAAGCATCCCTAACAGCCTTTATGGGGTTAAGTAAAGAGAAGCTAACCGATGAGCAAAATATTTACGGTGCCCTTACTGAACGTACTTTAGATAGATTATCGGGTTTGGATGGGCTATTTGGAAAAGACGAGGACGCTACGATACCAGCTTCAAGCTTACCAATATCCCAAATTATCCTTCCTAAATCTCAACCCCGACGCTATTTTGATCAAAAGAAACTCGAATCTCTTGCTAACAGCATTATAGAAGTTGGGTTGTTAGAGCCTATAGTTGTTAGGTGTATTGGAGAAAATACTTACGAACTTATAGCAGGTGAACGCCGCCTTAAAGCTTGCCAGATAGCTAAATTAGAAAATGTAGCTGTGAATATTATCGAATGCGATAACGTTACAGCTACCCGTATTCGTTTAGTTGAAAACCTTCAACGTGAAGATTTGAATGTTTATGAAGAAACTATTGGAATTTTAGAACTACTAGCAACTTTGCTGAAGATAGACCAAGAAACAGTAGTTCAACATCTATACCAAATGCACCATGCGTATAACGGTGAAACTGGACATAACGTTATGTCCAACGAAGAAAGTCTCACCATACAAGAAGTTTTTACTCAATTAGGTAAAATTACATGGCAGTCTTTTGTATCAAACAGACTCCCTATATTAAATCTGAAAGATGATATTAAAGCAGTTTTAGCTAAGGGAGAATTAGAGTATACGAAAGCTTTAGCAATATCTAAAATTAAAGATAAAGACAAACGGGCTGAAGTGTTGAGCCAGGCAATAGAGGAGAGCCTTTCTCTATCTAAAATTAAAGAAATAGTAAAAGAAATTCTTCAGCAGATTCTAAAAGACGAGAAGAATGTAAGCGTTAAAAAACAATATCAAGAAAAAACAAGTCACATCTTTAAACTTCTCAAAAAAAGTAAGATTTGGGATGATGATAAAAAACTTAAACAACTTATGAAAAGTATTGGTCAGATAGAAAAGCTTTTATCTGAAACAGATTTAACTTCTGAAATCGAGAATGATATTGGTAGCTAGAAAGTTTTTATTGTCTAAATTGCAGCCAAATCCAAGTAAATTTTACATACCAAACCTAGTAAATCTTCGCCTTACTTAACACTATACTCACGTAACCTTAGCCATGTTGCTTTCAACATTGTAACTTTGGTTACTAACTATTACCCTTAAACTAGAAATTGATTAACAAAGACACTTAATGCTAACCCAATCTAGCTAACGCATTTCCTGTCATTGAGTATGAACGAAGAAGCATGAACGAGCAGAATGAACTATTAAAACAGCACTTAATAGAAGCGATTTCTTGCCAAAATCTGCAAAAAATCCAAAAAATTCTCACCGAAGCACAATTAGATGATGAGACGATAATCCTGAAAGAAGCCCTTTTGCAAGTAGAGTATGCAAATTTTGTTTGGTTCTTGCTTGAATACGTAGGCTCCACTCCAGGGTGGGGCATCTACTCCTCAACCAAGTTTGCAGTTGAAGGCATTACCGAAGCGCTGCATGATGAGTTAGCGCCTCTGGGCATCCATGCAACTGTGGTCGAGCCTGGATACTTCCGGACTAATTTTCTCGATGGCAGCTCGCTCCAGCGCACTGCAATGGAAATCCCGGATTACGTGGACACGGTCGGTAAAGTTCGTAAAATCGCTTCTGACTTGAGCTATCAACAACCGGGAGACCCCACCAAGCTTGCTCAAGCGATGCTTCAACGGGTGAACGAAAAAAGGTGTGGGGAATAAAAAACAGGTTAGCGTAGATAGTA
>NZ_JCACKA010000011.1:0-7079 GCF_059505145.1 Mojavia sp. | reverse complement strand
CTGATATTTTTCTGTTGGATCAACTCAAAGACTTAATTTACCCACCAGAGGAGGACGCGATTAATTCCCCCAATAAAAATGTAGTTGACTCACCCGAAAAAGATGAGCAACTTGTCGCTCCTACTAGTAAATCTTTATTTTTACTAGAATTGCCACCCCAATCAATTCAGTTCTTTCGCTCCTTTGAGTCAGAAATGGGCTTCTTCAAAATGGTAGGTAAGAAGCTGGATATGAAAGTCACAATGGCCACTGTGATTAATCGCACGAAGGACTCGGTTAACCAATTTATTCATTTGCGCGATTTTTGTGGGGATAAGGTAGATTACGTTGTTGTCAAGAATTTGTTCTTTGGAGAGAAAGATAGATTTGAAAGGTATGACAATACTCCATTAGTTAAAGAACTCAAAAATGTTAACAAACCAATCCCAGAAATTTATATGCCAGATTTGATTGCACACGCTTATGATTATCTCGATGAGAATAATTTACCTTTTTCTAAGGGTATAGAACAGAGCAAAAAACTGTCTGTTCAAGGTCGAGTTGAGAAATGGATGGAGAACTTTAAAAAATCTATTGAGCCAGCTAAACACTCGCTGGGACTAGCTGATGTCAACTTACAGTCCGAATCCTAAACGCCTCATTATGACTGTGGGCGATTCTCGCGTTGGCAAGTCTACAGTAATGCGCTTGTTAATTGACTTGTTTTGCTCTCTGGGACACCGATTGAGAGCTTACGATCACGACAACCGTAAAAGGCTCGAACCATATAAATGTCTAGTTCCAGTTGAGAGCATCAATTTTAATGAAGGTACTGATTGGGTCATTGAAGAACTCCGCAATGGCTATGATGCTCTAGCTATTGATATGCCAGGACAACACATAGAAGGTATTTGCAACTACATCGACAAAGTAAATTTGTTTAAAATCTTGGGCAAGGTTGACTGGCGGCTCACTTTTGTACAACCCATTTCACACCGATTAGATTGTGTTGAGTATTTGTCCCAACTTCTGGCTTTTGCCGGAAATCAGGCTGATTATGTGGTCGTTAAAAACCAACACTTTGACCTCATGTTTAAACTTTATCAAACTTCAGGCTATCCCAAGCTCATAGATGTGGGTGGATGTGATATTGCTTTGGATGGATTAAATAAGTACAGCTATGAGGCTATCGAAAGCATTGGCTTACCTTACTCACAAGTCAGGGATAACATCAATATTTTTTCTGTCTACAGAGCATACACTTACAGGTGGCTTAACAGTTTTTATCAATCCATTCAATCCAATTCTTTAGCCTCCGAATACTTGGGGCTGGTACAAATACGCCAACAGCAGGAGCATCATCATGACGATTTCTAAGTACACGGAAGCCGAAATTGAACGAATTCGAGAGCTTTCAGAAGAAATCGGGTTTGACCCCAACGATCCAATGTTTCAAATTATGAGCATCCTAGGGAATTTTGAGGAGATGATGATTCAATTTCCTACCCAGATGGAAGCACTCATGGAAGCTGGGGCTTTAATGATCGACAAAAAGCTCACTGATGCCACTAAAGCTGCACAAGTGATGCAACACGCTATTATTACTGATGCTGTACAAACTAGCCTTAAAGAAGAACTTCCAAAACTCAAGCCGACGATTTCTTTGCCTGTAGAAGCACCAAAAATTGGCAAAATCAAGCTGGGGATTTGGTCAATTGGTGGCATTCTTGGCGGCATGATTGCTGTTGGAGCAATACTTGGTTCTCTAACTACTTGGAATGTCATCTCCAACTACGTCGGCGTTAGCAATACTGACGTTACTGCTAATGATCTCAAGCTTTTAGGTTGGGCTAAGTCTACTGAAGGTAAAGACGCTCGACAACTATTTATCGACAATAAAACTGATATTGAATTTTGCCGGAAAGATAATCGATTGTTAGGGCGTTGTGTAGTTAAAATCAGAAAATCAAACTAGCTAGGTATAAGAAAATGCGCGGCTCCAAAACTGTGCTAGATAAAGACGAAGATTTTGTAGAATTCGCCATTTTTATCTGCTTAATCGTTAGAGCTTACGCATCACTTCAAACTGATATTTTGGAGTCCGCTTTTTACATACTTTTAGCTGCAATTATCTTACCATTTACGAAAATCAATAAACCAGCAAAACGTTTATTGCTGGTTTCTGGTTTTGTGTTGGGTTTAAAGATAGGATACTTCAATTAATCAATTTCTGGGGCATTGTTTTTGAGATCCCGTTTCGGCTGATTGGGCTTTTGTGGCAGTTGTATTCGCTGTGATTGCTGCTGTAACTGCTGATTATCAGCGACTAGATATTGAGTCTCTTGTTCTGAAAGATTGTCTTGTAAAATCTGAAAGTCACTATTCCCTAATTTTTCGGCTTTAAAAGCTGCATTGGGCTGGTTTGGTTGTAGTTGCTTACGGTCTATGCTGAGAATTTGCTTAGTATTCTCAACTTTAAGTAAAGCTCTATAACCCTCATTTTCAAATGCACTAATTTGATTACCCAGGCTTCTACCCTTAGTGAATATTTTATCTATAACTGCCCTAATAAATGACTTCCTATTTTGGTCTTGATGTTGTGCCTGTTCGTTAAGATTATTCATTAACTCAACTGGCTTTCTAGAAAAATTATTATTTTGTTCAGGATTCAGCAATGCAGTTTTTTGAAGTTCTTTAAATTGCTGAAGTTGAGTAATTACTTTTTGATTTGTTTGAGATTGTTGTGACTGCGGTTGTTCTAAACCAAATAAGGTTAAATACTGCTTTATATATTGCGATTTTAGCTGTTGTCTATATTCTTCAATGTTTCCTTTAGATAATAGCTGTCCTAATTCTTGGAGTGCTTTGGGTTGACGATTGGGGTCTGTTTCTTGATGAAAATCTATTGATAAATCTTTTTGTTGGGTAGTAGGTTGATTGAGTATGCGATCCAATCTCGCTATCATCATATTATCTGAGATGCCACTTGGATTTATTGCTCTAATTTTATCTAATGTTGAGGATTTATTTGCTTCCATAGGTTTTACCTGTAGGGCATCAATGATATTAATTATAGTTCAATTTCACTATCTTTAAACTTACGTTTTTGACGATTTTTAGGTCTAGGTTGTGATGGAAAATATTCTAGCTGTACTCTTTTAGCTATTAATTTGAGATTTTCTAGATCCTGCTGTCCAATATTCATTATCAGGGCTTCATTTGTTGTTAAGTTAATTTTTACAGCTTCTCTGTCTAACCCATCATTTTCTTTTTTAAACAGCTTAACAAAGGATTCTCCAGTAGACTGATTTATTTGGGTTTTAATTCGGTAATTCCCTATTTGTAGATGTTGAGAATGTGCAGTTTTCAAGGAATAAATCAATAATTGAGATACTTCGGTTATTTCTAGCCTTTTAATCACTGCTTGAGTGCCTAGCGGGGCTAAAGAACCTAGTTGTTTTTTTAGCGTTATCGCATCTTCATAAAATGATGGTAGCTTTTCTACTGATTTGAAATTATCATTCACCTTTAGGAATTCCTGACGCTCTACCATGAGCATTTTTTCCGGTTTTTTGGTAATTACTGTAGTACCTCTTTTATCAATCTCAAACTGCATCAATGGATTCGAGAAATAACTATTTTTCTCACCATCAGCACGGTGAATGCTATAGGTATCACGAAATTTTCTCACACTAAAAGCTTCACTCTTGTAAACCGTGCTGCCATCGTCTAATTCCACTGCGTAATTATCTAGAAGTTGCTTGGCTGTTAAAGCAATATCTTTATTTTCTTTTTCTATTAAAAATTTTCTCGGAATTGTTAGCGCATAATTTGGTACTTTCTGCTGGCTAGCCCAGTATTGAGGAGCAACAGTTACAGGCTGATGAACTTCGGTAGGGGACTGGGGGACACAGGAGAAAGTACCTTCGTTTTCTTTCTGTTGGGCAGTGGCGGTATTGGGCTGTTCAGATCCCTCCTGCTGTTTTGGTTCGACTGGTTGTTGTTCAGGAGGTTTAGGAATAGCCCGTGCAACTTCTTCTTCTTTTAAGTTAGCCGGGTTTGATGTAACAGTTCCCGAAGCTTGCTTTTCATACAGATTCAAAACTTTTCCATTTTTCAATTTAATCAGCAATCTTAAATCAAGCGGTGGATTATTTTTATACCATTCTTCTAAAAGTTGAGCTTTCGAGACTAAATTTTGAAGCTTTTCGCCCCCATTGTTGACAATAAAATCATCTACACCTTTATCCGTCCCTGGTAAGGTAATTACGCCCACATTTGCCCCGGCTCGTTGCAGTAATAATCCGGTTTTTAATAAGGCTTTATGAACATTGACAATAGTTTTTGGGTAAGGATCGTGGTCAAAGCAAAATTTGATGTCTCTACCAAGGGTGGCAAACATCGCAAATTCTTCACGTAACTCTACTGGAATCGGATTCGATTGCTCATCTTTAGTGCGATAGCCAGCATTTATCCCTGGTAATCCTATCGCTGCATAACCCTGTGACAATAAACTTGCAGCTTTTTTGGCTCCTTCTGTCACAATAATCGGTACATCGTGTTTCCATACACAGTACCAAAATCCACTACGGCGATCGCACTCGCTTGGTGTAACGCCTGCCCTTTGATAAATTAAATTAGCAATATCATCTGGCACATCCAGCAAGAAAATACTCAATGGTGTTTTTGGTGGATGTTCATATTTGATCAACTTGCCCTTTTTTTCTGTACTTTCTCTCGGCTGATTCGGTTTAAAGCATCCCCAGAGTTTGTCTTGAGGCTTTTGTCCTGATTGTAGATTTGGGAATGAGCAAGGATCTACCCCAGCACTACACCACCAACCGCCTTGCTCAATATGAGCATACCTTTTTAAATCCCCATCTCGAAGCCGCCCATCATTACGACGCTTGAGATTGCCGCTATATATCAAGTATTCCCAAGCTTGGTTTGCTCCTTCAACCCCATCGTGACGCAAGCCTTT
This sequence comes from Mojavia sp., assembly GCF_059505145.1. NCBI lineage: Bacteria > Bacillati > Cyanobacteriota > Cyanophyceae > Nostocales > Nostocaceae > Mojavia > Mojavia sp. Next base: position 2,119 of record NZ_JCACKA010000011.1, on the reverse strand, counting down.
GAAATTACGGGCGGCAATCTCCTTATTAACAGCACTTTTTTCTACTATTTCATGCCAGTGTTCAGGATCAATATGCTCTGGGCATTTTATTTCTTGGATCTCCCCTGGGGGAGGGGCAGCAGTGGTCGATACGCCCCCTGGAATTGTTTCGTCTTTTCCTGTTGTCTGCGCCTGAGGTGTTGATGTAAATGCTGATTCCTCTGTTGTTGGACTTGAACTTACAGGGGTTTGTTCTGTTTGCGCCGTTGATGTAGATGCTGATTCTTCTAGTTCTGAATCAGCCTCCTGACTCCATTCGGTGTCAGCCAACGGGTCAATCTGTGACCACACGTCAGCTCCTGACTCATCCTGTTTTAGTACAAATGTATTATCAGCGATTTCGATTTTGGCTTGTTTATCCCACTCGTATTGCAATCGCTCCATTGCTGCCTCAATCAATGGAATAATTGCTTGCTTCCAAACTTGACGAGTTTGTTGTAAATCTTGTCTTGTGAACAAGATGTAATCACTTGTTAAATTAACACTCCGCTCATCAAACATAGGAGTTATTTAGAAAATTACAAATATCTGTATATGCTCTCTCGCAACATTTTATATTGTCTGTTAGTTGGTTTTAAGCACTTCAAATCTATAATCTTTGTTCCTGAAACCACTCGATTTAAAATAATTTCTATTTGAGCATCATCCCAACCATAAGTAATAAATCCTATATATTGCAAGTCATTCCAGCCTATATCTAGGAGATATTTAGCTACCAAATTCTGATAACATTTTTCTGGCGATAAAATTTGTATATTTTTAAATATGAGCTTGACATATATTCCAAATTTCTTGAGGTTTGGTCTGCTCTGAGACCGCCTATTAAAAGCATTGACAATGTACGGGGTAGCTGCACTAACATTTACTAAATTTGCCATTAGTCTTTTTCCAGAGCCATCTAATTTATTAATAATTTGAAAATCTCTAAGAGAAGATTCTATAATTATCACTTCCACTCTTACTCCTACAGCATTGATCTCATCCCATCAACGGGTAATGCTTCAACTCCCGGCTCTACTGGTTCTTGCAGTATTGGTAGCCTCCGGTCTACCTCTTTTATTCTGATATCCAAATCTTGCTGAGTTGGAGTTTTTTGAGTGCTTCCTATCGCCATTTTTAGTACTAGCTTATCCCATTGCTGTTGATTGTAATCTTCAAGTAGCAGTATCGTTTTGGGAATTTTTATCGTTTTCAGCAGAGGCACTGAACCTTCTTGCTTGTTAGCATAAGCCGGATTGATAAATACACATTTACCTGATGGTAATTTGAGAAATTGTGCTGCCTCAAATAGCTTTTTAGTTTTCTCTTGTTCGCTTACTGTCGTACTCGGTTTCCCCCCTCCTGTAGAGCGACTTTTATGCTTGTACTTAATTTCTTCATCACCGAGGAAGCTGGAGAATAATTGAGCAGATTCATTTTCGCCGGGATTGAAAACGAACTTAGTGCTACAAGCACCAAGAATCGTCTTCGCAACTTCCTTGCCGTAGTTCTTCTCCAACTGCCCCATATTCTGCCAACCCAAAATGCCACAAAACCCTTCACTTCGTGACTCGTTGAGCCATCTATATAAATCAGGCAGATAAATAGATGGTAATTCGTCCAAAGCAACGATTAATGGCCCAGACTCAATTCGCTTGGAGGCAATATTCCGCGCAATGGTCATGTGCAAGATGCTCGTCATTAAGGGAGCTACTGCATCTCGGCGTTCTCTATCCAACCCGAAGATAATCATCTGTTTACGCTTGATTTCTAGTGGAAGGGTGGTCTTGCCGATAAAGCAGCCTAGCGTGTTTTTTGCCATGAACCGAGTAAACATTAAGCCCGCTGTGGCTGTAATCCCTGCAACGGTTTTCTCACTACCTGCTGAACTGAATAACTGACCGAACGCTATTCTAATCCAGGCATTGAGTGAAGCTCCCATCAGTCGGTTAACCATTTGTTCCGAGGAGAGTATTGCAGCAGAAGTCATAATATCTGCATACTCACCAAACTCTTTGGTCAGCATCAAGATGGCTTGGGTTAATGGATCCCCTGACGGGCCAAAGAACCCATCTTCACTCGCGTTAGTTAAAATTCGGAA